>CALGTT010000348.1 GCA_937901485.1 uncultured Ruminococcus sp. | reverse complement strand
GTAAGCTGACGGGCAGAACCAAGGATATTATGCTCGCAGGCGGTCTGCTCGATTACACAAGAGAGAACCTGAAGTAATTGCATTTCCTATGCTGCGGAATATTCAAATTATGCTGGAAAACCGCCGTATTTTCAAAAACGGCAGTTTTCCGGACATGCAGTCGGAAACGGTGACCAACCCCTCTGTGCCGCAGGTGCAGAGAACTTCGGTCTACCGGATCACGGAACATATGATGGCAACGGATACCATTTCCTGTGTGCTGGCAAATTCTACTTCGCGCTGTGTCGCGCTGAATTTTGCCAATGCCATGTTCCCCGGCGGTGCGTATCTCCTCGGTGGCAATGCACAGGAGGAGGCACTTTGCAGAGCTTCCCTTCTCTATTACACCATCGCCGCGCAGAAAACCTATTACCGCAGAAACCGGCTGCACATTCTTCCGGATTATACGGACACACTCATTATTTCACATCATGTCCCCATCATTCGCGACAAGGACGGTACACTCCTGAAAACGCCGGTTCTGTGCGATTTTCTCACCTGTCCGGCAGTCAACCGGACATTTGCAAAATTCCTGTTCACCCCAAAGCACTGCAATGCAGTGATGGAACGCAGGATTGCAAAAATCGTACAGCTTGCAGTAGCAGGAAATCCCGAAATCATCGTGTTTGGGGCATTTGGCTGTGGTGTATTCGGCAACAAGCGCGAGATCGTCTATCCCCTGTTTGAACAGGCGATCAACCGCTATGTGCCCGACCACATACAGGTGGTGTTTGCTGACCCAAGGGCGGCTGCACCGCTTACACATGATACAGAAAGGGAACACACATAATGTTTGATTCATACGAACTTCTTGCACGGCGCATCCGCATCCGTTCGGCATCCGATGTCGGACTGCTGATTGTTCTGCTGGTGATCGTCATTGCAGCGCAGTATTTCCTGCCCAAGTATTTCACGGGCATGTCGGAAACGAAGCTGAAAGTGATTATTTACGCAATCGCGATTCCCGTTGCGGTGCTCTGGTTCTTCTTTGTCGGCTGACAAAATGTGCAGTGCAAAAACAATTTTTAACAATGGAGGTAATTCCCATGGCTGAAAAAATCAAAATGACCACCCCCCTCGTCGAGATGGACGGCGACGAGATGACCAGAATTCTCTGGCAGTGGATCAAGGACATTCTCATCACTCCCTATGTGGAGCTGAATACCGAATACTATGACCTGGGTCTGGAATATCGTGAAAAGACCAAGGATCAGGTAACATTCGACAGCGCAGAGGCTACCAAGAAGTATGGTGTCGCTGTTAAGTGCGCAACCATCACCCCGAATGCAGCAAGAATGCCCGAATACAACCTCTCCCAGATGTGGAAGTCCCCGAACGGTACGATCCGTGCAATTCTGGACGGTACAGTATTCCGTACACCGATCCTCGTTAAGGGCATCACCCCCTACATCCCCACATGGACACAGCCCATCACCATCGCTCGTCATGCTTACGGTGACGTTTACAAGAACACCGAAATGCAGGTAAAGGGCGGCGGCAAGGCGGAACTCGTTTTCACCGACAAGGACGGCAATGAGACACGCCAGCTCATCCACGAATTCAAGGGTGACGGCATCATTCAGGGCCTGCACAACATCGACAATTCCATTGCAGGCTTTGCACGCGCTTGCTTCAACTATGGTCTGGATCTCAAGCAGGACGTTTGGTTTGCCACCAAGGACACCATCTCCAAGCAGTATGACCACCGTTTCAAGGACATTTTCCAGGAAGTATTCGACGCTGAGTACAAGGAAAAGTTCGAGGCTGCGGGCATTGAGTATTTCTACACACTGATCGACGATGCCGTTGCACGCGTGATCCGTTCCAACGGCGGCTATATCTGGGCTTGCAAGAACTATGACGGCGATGTCATGTCCGACATGGTTTCCACCGCATACGGCTCTCTTGCCATGATGACCTCCGTTCTGGTTTCTCCCGACGGCATCTATGAGTACGAGGCTGCACACGGCACGGTACAGCGTCACTACTACAAGCACCTGAAGGGCGAGGAAACTTCCACAAACTCTGTTGCTACCATCTTCGCATGGAGCGGTGCACTGCGAAAGCGCGGTGAGCTGGACAATATACCGGCTCTGTGTGACTATGCGGACAAGCTCGAACAGGCTACCATCCAGACCATCGAGGATGGCGTGATGACGGGCGACCTGTATCTGCTGTCCTCTCTGGAGAACAAGCGCAAGGTCAACTCCAAGGAATTCCTGGAGGAAATCAACACCCGTCTTGCAGCACTGATGCAGTAAGGAGAACGCGATGGCAAAACAGGTTATTTCGTCCCCTGTCATTCGCCGTCTTCCTCGCTATTATCGTTTTCTCGGAGAGCTGGAGGCAGAGCAGACCGAGCGCATCTCCTCAAAGGAGCTTGCGCAGCGTATGGGCTTTTCAGCCTCCCAGATTCGACAGGATTTCAACTGCTTCGGCGGTTTTGGTCAGCAGGGTTACGGCTACAATGTCAGTGAACTGCGTGAAATCATCGGTTCGATCCTCGGTGTCAATGAACGCACCGGCGTGATCCTGATCGGTGCGGGCAATCTCGGCAAGGCGGTCGCAACGCATCTGGATTTTCAGAAGCGCGGCTGCCGTCTGATCGGGATCTTCGACAGAAACAAGGAACTCCACGGTACAAAAACGGCGGGGCTTCCGATCCAGTCCATGCAGGAGCTTGCGGAATTCTGTGAACAGCAGCATCCGGAGGTGGCTGTCCTCTGCATTCCGAAAGGAGCTGCGCAGGAGCTTGCGGATCAGCTGATCGCGCTCGGCATCCGCGGATTCTGGAATTTCAGCCACTTTGACCTGCGTATCAACAATCCGCATATCATTGTGGAAAATGTGCATCTCGGCGACAGTCTGATGACACTCGCCTACTGTATGCATTCGCGTCCTGCGGGCGAATCGCAGGAATGAGTAAAAGGCTTCTGCCATCTGTGCAGAAGCCTTTCTTTTTGCATCCTTCTATCTCAGTGCATTGCATCGGCTGAAAAAACGCAAATCCCCCCGCTGTCAACGCGGGGGGAAGTACGTTATTTCACGCTTAATGTTTCAGTGTTTTGTCAGAGGGAGGAATTAGTCCTTCTTCTTGGAAACTACTGCTACACCACCCAGTACTGCTACTGCTGCTGCTACGCCTACGATCGGCAGAACGTCAGCTGCGCCAGTGGAAGGAGAACCTGTGCTGGAAGCCGGAGCCTTAGTTGTAGCCTTTGTTGTAGCCTTTGTAGTAGCCTTAGTTGTAGCTGCTGTTGTAGCCTTTGTTGTAGCTGCTGTTGTAGCTGCTGTTGTATCTGCTGTTGTCTCAGCACT
>CALGTT010000347.1 GCA_937901485.1 uncultured Ruminococcus sp. | reverse complement strand
CAGCCTCTGCCTGCTTCTTCTCCTTCTTCAGCGCATCAATCTCCGCCTTCAGCTCTCTGACCGAAGTCTGCTCCACATCCACTGTCTGCTGGAGCTCTTCGCGCTCGGTGGGGTCGAGCATGGCGAGGAGTGAGAGTTTTGTCGTGCCGATTTGTCTCATCGATGAGACAAAATCCTCCGGCAGATTCTCGACAATCTGAATCATACGGTAGCCATGCGCCCGTCCAATCTCCGCTTCCGCTTCGCAGTACTCCTCGAAATTCTGGTAGCCAAGCTCTTTGTAGAGCTTGCCGTCACGCATTTCCTTCAGGCTCTTGCCGAGCTCCAGAAATGTCTCTTTGGCACACTGCACATTCGCCTTGATCTTTCTGTGCAGGCTCACAGCTCTGCTGTGTTCTTCGGTCACGACGATTTCGTTCATGCTGATTTCCTCTCCTTTTCTCTCAGGTAAGCGACAGGATCCTGAATATAGAGCTTGAACTCTCTTACAAAATCCAGTACATTCTTCGTAAGCGGCTTATAACGGTCATTTTTATAGCCGTGCACCTGCACCACTCTTGTCCCCTGTACCTCCATCGTCACATACGGCACATCGGGTGCATCCTCTTTGCGGATGAACAGGATTGCAAGCTTGCCATTCGCATGGCGTTCTGCATATCCTCCTACGCAGTGAGAAAGAGCCTTGCCTTCTGTGATGATGTCCTGCATGGTTTGCGGTACAACGATCGTCAGACCGAACATGTTGAATGCGTATTTCCGCTGAAGCTTCAACGTAAGCAATGCCATATTCCGGCACTCTTCCTCTTTGACCAGTGCCGTAACATTTACTGCTGCCTCATCATGCTTTTGCTGAAGCTCTTTCGGGAACTGGATCACAGGATTCTTCATGTCATATCCAAGCCGTTTCGCCATATCCAGATAGTCATGCCAGAGCTGCACAGACAGCCATAATTTTGTTTTCTGCTTCTCGAGATACGACTTAGCTTTGTTGTAGCTGAGGCGATACTTTGCGACAGATTCCGTCAGCATAGACATTGCATCCCCATACTTTTTTCGATCATTATGGAACAGATCCGTAGTTGCTTTTGGATATGCCTTTTTAAAGGCTGTGTACTCCTTGACTGTGCTTACAGTACAGTGCAGCGATTTGATCTCCTGCCTGCTCAACGTCTTAAAAAAATCAGTCAGCTTTACAGCGTTCCAGTCGAAATACCGCTTGTTCGGCTGCTTGTGCATTACCATTTTGACTACAATGCTTTCAAAGCCGCATTTGAGGAGGCTCTCAATGATTGGATATTTCGCGAAATTACAAATGTACCTCGCATAACATGGGCTTGCAGGGCATACTCTCCAGGGATGAAACTCGTAGAAAGCAGAAGCGGCATTGAACCATTTACCAAGATCAAGATATTTCAGAAAGGTTGATTTGAGTCTTTCCAAAGAGAGGACGCTGTAAGAAGCACCATTGCCCATATACGACATGAACGGCTCCCTGATATTGGCTTTCTTCCATTCGTGCGTCTTATAATAGCTATACTCAAAGTACCAGCACTGCGCCTTTCCAGGTTCCAGCAGATACCGCATGGTTTCCGACAGCTCCGGTGTTGGTGTGAGCCGCTCATCCGTCTTCAGATAAAGCGAGTTCAGCATTGTGTGTCCGTTCGGGTCTCCATTGTATGTCTTTGTTGCGTAAAAAGCTCTGAGCCAGACTCTATTTTCAGACTCCGGGCAAATGAGCAGGATCCGCTGCTGCTCCCAAAGGTTCTTCTTTCCGTAGGATTTATGCTTGAGCTGTGCATACTCCCCACAGTTGGGGCAGTGCTCCAAACTGTTGTGCTTGGGGGATCGGTCAAATTCGTGTGTATAATTTGTATTGCAGCTTGTGCAGGTGCAGTCGTACATCTGCACTGTATACGGCACTCCAGCAGCGTCGAAACGCTTGCTTTTATACTTTTCATAGAAGATGTACGGGGTGAAATATTTGTTGATCTCCTGAAGCTGTCCATTTGTCAGCTCCGGCATTCCTTCAAACTGTTCATCCATACGCCACCTCAGAAATCCAGCAGATCGTCCAGCGACACTGACAGCTCAGACTTCCGGCTCATGGTGATCTCCGGGTTCTTTTCGGCAGCGTTTCCGATCAGATCTATTTCCATTCGGAAATGCACCTTTGCGCCCGCAAAGTAAAACTCCACCGCCTTCTGATATGCCTTAAGGTCAGAAATGCTCTTTCCCACACCCTTTGCAACATGATCCAGACACTGCTGGAACGTCTTGTCAGACTGCTCCACAGCCTGCTGAAATTCCGGCTCCTGCCCGCAGAAGTGCATGAGTGCCTTTGCCGTTTCTTCAGCGATGGCTCTCTGGACTGCACCCTTGATGGGCTTGTGGTCAAAATATTTCTCCATATCCATTGACATTATCCTCCTTTTCTGTTATAATAACAGTGTCTTATTTTCCATATGCTCGCCATGGTTGCCGCCGTGACGGGCGTTTTTCTTGCTCAGAGCCTCTCCCACATCCGGATCAGCTCCTCTCTCGTTCTCTTCTCACAGAGCATCCGCTCTGTTTCTGCATACGTCCGCCGTGCCCTCGCATCTGCCCTCTGCCGGATGCCGTGCTCCGACTGCTCAGAACTGAGCCGTCCCTCGTGTCCTGCGAAAAGCCCGATGGCGATGATGATAAGGGCGGCGGTGATTTTAAGTCCTGTCATGTGTCACCTCTCCCCTGCTTACACTCTGCCCTCAAACCAAGCTTCCGGAGCTTCGCCTTCCGTTCTTCGAGGTCGGAGGGATCGATGCCGAAGACTTCAAATGCGATCTTGGTGTTGATGTGATGCCTCCCGAAAGTCCGGACACCGCGCTCCGCCATAAGGTCTTTCGCCTTGCCGCGCAGCTTCGACATGGTTCCCGCCTTAATATCTGGAAACAGCTCCTTGATCAGCTTGGTGTCAAGCTCTGTGTAAGAGTAGTAAATGCGCAGTGCAGTGTCGATGTCTTTGATGATCGGTACATACATAGTTATCCTCCTTTCCATTAAGCCCCCGTCAGCATTCCGAACAAATCAAAATTCACCTTGGGGAACGTCTTTCTGACGGCATCGTACAGCTCCTTAGTCGGTTCCCAGCACTGAATGAAGATCAAAGCATCCGTGTACTGCTGATACTGCAAGTCCACATAGGAATCCACGCCAAATTTCTTCTGCAACGCCTTGTAGATGCTGGAGATCACACGCTTGCCTACTTTGTCATAGGTTTCGGCGTACTCACAGAGATTGATCGCCCTGACCTTGACCGCTTTCTGGATCTCCGATCTCTGGAGTGCACCGATCCTGCCGAACTCGAACGCCGCCTTGACATATGCGTCCCTGTCGGCTTCAAGCTTTTGCTCCAGCTCGGTCTGACGCTGTTCAAGCTGTGCAGTGCGTTTCTCCAGCTCAACACAGCCGTTTGCAATGCCAGCAATCATTTCCATGGGGGACATCTGCGGCGGCTGACGGAGCTGCTGTTCCATCTTGTTGAACGCTTCGATGTACTTCAGTTTCCATTCGAGTGCATCCTTGCCTGTGAAGCCCATGACCAGAAGGCAGAAGCCGTCACGGGTCAGGTCATAGCATTTGTAAGTCTTGCGGTTACCATCTACCTTGTAAGTGCTTTCGATGAACATATTTATGAGAGCCGGATTTTCGGCTTTCATGTTTTCAATGTTGTCGAGCACATGCTTGTGCTTCTTTCCGAAATCTGCGGCAACCTGTACGCTGGATACTGTCAGCTGGTCGCCGTGCTGACTGATTACAATTTCATTCATGATGTTACATCCTCTCTGTGGTTGTCGCCTATGCTGTCATCTCCATGATCGGCAAAATACCATCATTCTTCAGCAGATCATAAATGAACAATCTGCCTTTCTGTGTCCAATATGTGTGCACTTTGGAGTGCATATTGCCGTCATCACCGGGGTAGCTGTGTGTCTTTGTACTGGTGTAGCCTTGCTGTGCGTGCTTCTGGTACAGCAGCCAGATGTCGCCCTGCTTGTACTGCACGCCCTTGTCATGCAGATAACGATTCAGCCAGATCGCAGACTTTCCATAATCCTTTGCAATCTTCGATGTGGAAATCAAGTCGGGGCAGTTCAGCACCACATCATAATAGCAAGCTTTCGGTGTGAGTTCCTGAATCTGCTGACTCTGTACAGCAACCGTTGTTTCCAACTCTGCACGACGTTCACGTTCTTCTTTCAGTGCCGTAAATGCAGCAATTGCAATATCGGGATTGTTCAGAAGTTCGTCTGTTGCATACATGCCATGACGACGGATGGCGGGGAGAACTTCGTCAAATACCCAACTCTCAAATCTTTCTGCTGTAGGGAGCTTGCTGTGAGAGATAAGGCGGTAAAGGTTACCCTCATCAATATAAGTAAGTGACTGTACACCGCCATTTGTAAGGGTGTCACATTTTGTTACACCCTTATCCTTGCAATGATCTGCAAGAGCTTTTCTGGAATTGCTGTAGCCAAGTGCAGTCGCTACATCCGCACCGCAGAACAGCACCTTACCATCCATTTCGATTGTCCGGACATTGCCGAACTCTGCGTTGTTGAATACCTGAATTTCGTTCATGATTGTGCCTCGCTTTCTTTTGCTAACTGATTTCCTGCCCGCTCGATTTCCCAGATTTGGGATGGCGTCGCCAAAAAAATATCAGCCTTTTCATCATTCTTGTCAATCCGGAGTACTGCACAGATTCTGTCGATCTCATCAGTATCAAAACAAGAAGCTCCATTCATTCTGCTGGACAGCGTATTTGACGAAATTCCGATACTTTCAGCAAGCCGTGCCTGTGTGTAGCCTGCTCTTACAATTGCTGCACGCAGTAAGTTTTTGTTCAGCACTTAATCACCTCCATTCGTCCCACTTTTGGGATTAATTATATTCTAACACACTTTTTGCAGTTTGTCAACCCACTTTTGGGAAATTTTCAAAATATTTTTTGAAAAGCTATTGCAAATTTGGGAAAGCCGTGCTATAATAGAGGTAGAAAAGGAGGTGGGTGCATGAATACAAGAGCCCAGCGAATCACAGAAGCAATTATGAAAAGCGGTTACAGCTACACAGAACTTTCAAAAATGACAGGAATCTCTAAATCGTCCTTGCAAAGATACGCAACCGGAGAAACGAAAAAGATTCCCATTGACTGCATTGAAAAAATCGCACTTGCCACGAATTCAGATTCTAAATGGCTTATGGGATGGGATGATGCAGAGGAGGTAAACAACAATGATATTCCTCTTCCTCCTGTGAACGATCCAGACATCAGACGTATCGAACGAGCAAGGAGCAATATGCCCGAGGAAGATAGAGAACGTATGATGACAATTATCGAAATGGCTTTTCCTCACTATTTTAGTGATGATTTTATTGATGAAGATACAGATGAATAAAAAAGATGTAAAAAGAGCTGCTTTTTTAGTTCTGCGAAGATTTTGTAATATGGGTTATAAGCTTACTTTGCCCGTTCCAATCAAGAAAATTGCGAAATCATTCCCTAATATTCGTGTAATTCCATATAGCAGATATATGAGAGATGCCAATATCACAGAAGAACAGATGTATCGTCAAGCTGGAACAGACGATGCATACACTGACTACGACATGCAAAACAATCAGTATATCATCTGTTATAATGATTTAATTCCTACAATTATGTCCAGTAATCGTTACCGCTGGAACATAGCTCACGAATTAGGACATATTGTATTAAATCATCACAAAAACGGCAAAACAAGGCTCTTTCGTAATGCATTAAGTAAATCTGAATATTACGAATTAGAAAAAGAGGCCAACTGGTTCGCTGCTTACATATTGGTTCCATATATTATTATTCAAAAACTGTGCCATATTGTAACAGTGAAAGGAATCCGAAATAATTGTCGCATATCTAATGCAGCTGCCGCTTTTCGAAAACAAGACTATGACAAATGGGAGAGAATGAACCCTGTTCCTGACAGTTACGATCAACTTCTGTTGCGTCTGTTTTACCATTCTACGGTATGTCATAAGTGCAAGCTGCAAATTAATGATAGTTGGAAGTATTGTCCAATTTGTGGAAACAATGACTTGTTTACCAATTATTCAGATAAAGGAATTGAGGGGATTGATATTATGATGTACGATAAATTAAAAAACAAGGACGGCGTATTGACTGAATGCCCGATATGTAAAAATGAGGAAATTATTGGAGATGCAGAGTATTGTCATATTTGCAGTGCACCGCTCAAAAATAAGTGTTACAGTGAAGATTTTAATGGCGTTGTAGTACAATGTGATAAAGCAGAACAGCATCCTATTCCGGTAAATGCTCGCTACTGCCCGTACTGTGCAAGCGAATCATTGTTTCTATCGAGGGGGATGATAAAACGATGGAATGACTCCTTTGCATCTCCATTTGATGCTGATGTAGAAGAAGTTTTATATGATGAAGAAATTCCTTTCTAGCCCATTGAAAGAAGGTCACTCCTACACGGGGGAAGTGGATTAAAATTTGATATTGCTATTTTTCAGAAGAATAGATAACAAGTTATAAAGGAGGAACCCCAATGAGAAAAGCTTTACTTATCTGCATCTGCTGCCTGCTCGTCCCCATGAGTGCCTGCAGTTCCGGAGGAACTGACAGCGTGGTATCTGAATCGGAAACAACAGCAGTGCAGACCACCGCTCCGGTCGTGGAAACGACAGAAGCGACTACCGTGGCAACTACGGAGACAGTGACAGAAGAAACCACTACTGCCCCTATTGTTACCATCAGTCTTACAGAAGTTTGTGACTGGGTAACTTCTGATATTTGGAACGATGGATTTTGTGATATTTCTCACTACATAGAGGATGGAAAAAATTCTGTTGGTGAAACTATGGATATTGAGTTTACTATTTCAAATCTGTCCATCGCATTAGAAAAGAAGAGTCAGTATAACGATTATGTAATGTCTTTGGACGATTCATCTTCACAAGTTGGGCAATTGCAAAACGCATGGGCAAAGATGTGCGAGCAGATTGATGTTCTCCATAATCAGATCACGGCTGAAACACCTCGCCCTGCCGATTTTTCCTATGAATTCGATGCCGTTCTGTTCAAACAGTATTATAATTCTTTTTACGATTTGTGCATGGAAATCAGGAAATCAGACTATCAAACCATTGCCACAGATACAATAGAATTGGTTACTGAAACAACTGAAAGCACAACCATAGGCGTTGATAACGATTTGAGAATCACTTCGTCATACGAATACGTTGAGGCAATAGGTGAAGCGATTGCAATTGACAATGTCGCAGTGATGTTTGCTGAAATGATTGGTGCTATAGATGGCACGGCTTTTTATTACAACGGAAACAAATTTGAAATATATCAATTTGCAGATAATGCTGCTGAATTAGATGAAGCCGCCGCAGGTCAATTTACAATTACGCTTGAAGGCTTTGGAGATTATACTTTGTTATCGTCAGTTAATGGAAACTACATTTTGATTTATAACGTTGAAGATTCAGCTGTAAAGCAGGCGTTCTTGGAAACGGAATTCTAACCCCCCTGCCGTCACTGACAGGGGGTTCGAACCACAGGGAGGGATGCTCATGCCGATCAACAAAGTCGCAGGTGTCAAGAAAGACGGGCTGCAGAAATACCGCATCCGCGTCAATTACATTGATGCCCAGGGGAAATACTGCCAGAAAGAACGCCACGCCTACGGCATAGACGCGGCAAAGGCGGTGGAACGTCAGCTTCAGATGCTGGCTGATGAAAAAGAACTTGCCGCGTCCATGACGGTGCAGCAGCTCTATGATGAATACATGCAGGCGAAGAAATTCGAGATCCGTGAGTCCACATGGGACAAATCGCGCAGAACGCTCGAACGGTATGTGCTCCCTGAAGTAAAGCACCTGCGCATTGAGAAGCTGAACGCAAGAAGCCTGCAGGCGTGGAAATCCTCCGTGGAATCGCAGGGTCTGGCGATCAAGACGCGCAAGAACATCTTCTCAGACTTCCGCGCTATGCTGAACTATGCAGTGAAAATGGGATATCTCCCGAAAAATCCGCTGGTAGTCGTCGGTAACTTCAAAGACGCTTACACACCCAAGAAGGAGATGGATTATTACACAGCGGAGGAGTTTCGCCGGTTCATTCATGAGGCTTTCAAAACAGCTGAATGCTCCGACGATCTGGAGGACTGGCACTATTATGTATTTTTCT
>CALGTT010000346.1 GCA_937901485.1 uncultured Ruminococcus sp. | reverse complement strand
GTCCCTGCCCAGTTTGGAGAGCTGCAAGCATATGCTTGATGACTTCGTTTCTACCTGCGCAAAAAAGTGCAGCGGACAGAAAACCACACTTTCCATCATTGACCTCGCGGAATTCTCGAACACTGTTCCGGACAAGCTCAATGCCTTTGCAAAGTCCGTCAGCAGCAAGCTCACAAACAAGGAATATACAGAGGTTTCGGATGCAAGATACGGCACGCGTGAATTCGCGGCTAACTCGAAAATTGATCAGGTGGATCTTGCCCATCTTGCGCTGAATCTGGGCAATCAGGAGGGCAAGGCTCTGAGCGATGCCATTCAGAATGCGGTCAAGTACAACCGTACCTCCTCCAATATCAGCAATGCTTACGGCGTTTCCATCTACTTCCCCTACCGCCGCACCTCCAATGTGGATTCTGCGTGCAGCACCTACCGCCAGATCGGCATGGATTCGGAATACAGCAAGTGCATCCAGCAGTTTGCAAGTCTGGAAACTTCCGGTCAGGTCGCAGCGGGCGGTACATCCTCTCCCCTGACCTCCCTCTTTGAAGTCATGGGCAATTCCGGTGCGTCCGGCAGCGCGGATATGGTCGGTCAGCTTCTGGGCACATTCCTGAGCGCAGGCTCGGATCGTTCCATCGAGGGACTGAATGATTCCAATACCGGCTATATGGAAGAAACCGCACTTTCTGCGGATGACACGGCGCAGTTCATTGCTGCCAACTACTTTGATCCTACCAATCTTATCTGGGAAACGGACGGCAGCGGTCAATATACCATGTCTTTGCCGGAAAGCCAGTGGGATCTGGTGCATCAGCTGGACAAGAACCTGTTCTATGATGATGGCACAGGTTATGTGGATCTGGGACTGGACAATGTGTTCAGCTTCAATGACAACGGTGACCTTATTGCGGATACGGACAATACATGGATCGCCATCAATGGTCAGCCGGTTGCGTACTATCACACGGATACTACGGAATTCGGAGATGACAAATACTCTATTTCCGGTTATGTTCCGGCATATCTCAACAACGAGCGCGTCAATCTGCTCCTTGTCTTTGACAATGAGAATCCCTATGGCTATATTGCCGGTGCGACCACGGACTATGCGCAAGATGAAACGGATACGATCGCCAAGAGCATGATCGAGCTGGAGGTCGGCGATACGCTTGACTTCCTCTGCGATTACTACAGGTATGATGGCGTTTTCATCGACAACTATTTCCTCGGTGAACGGATGACAGTCACGGACAGCATGGAGATCAGCAATGTGGATGTGGGCGATGGTACGCTCAAGATCGCTTACCGCTTTACGGATGTTTATAATCAGGAATACTGGTCGGAGAGCATTCTCCGATAATATCGGACTGCCGCACATTTTGTGCGGCAGTTTTGTGCTATTCATATAAAAGCAATGAATTTCAGCGCGGAATATGCTACAATATTGCTATACTCATTCAAAGAATGGAGGGTTACCATGAACAAACGAACCATATGCACAGCGGCGTTTCTGCTGTCACTTCCCCTGTGTACAATGCCGGTGCACGGGGCTTTGCGCGGTGATGCGGACGGTGACGGCATATTCGGTGTGAGGGATCTCGCTGCCGTGCAGAAATATCTCCTTTGTGCAGGAACGCCCGCAAATCTAAGTGCGGCTGACCTCTGCACGGATGATCGCATTGACGGCTTTGATCTGGCGATGATGAAACGCGAGCTCCTCCGCGAGGATGACGGAAATTATGTGGATGTCTCCGATGCGGCAGGGCTGGCTGCGGCGATGCGCGATGCAAAGCCCGGTGATGTGATCCGCGTGGCGGCAGGTACTTATGACTGCTCGGCATTGCAGGGAGCGCAGAAATTTATGGGGACTGCGGAGGGCACGGATGCCGCACCCATTACGGTCACAGCGGCAGATCCGGACGATCCGCCTGTTCTGACAGGAAACGATACGGGAAGCGGTTACGTTTTGCATGTCACCGGTGACTGGTGGGTGCTCGAAAACCTGCATATCACACACGCGCAGAAGGGCATTGTTTTTGACAATTCCAGCCACTCGATCATCCGCGGCTGTGCGGTGTATGACACCGGTGCGGAGGCGATCGCCCTGCGTGACGGCAGTTCGTACTGTCTGGTGCAGAATACTGCGATACACGATACCGGAAAGGTTACGCCCGGTTATGGTGAGGGTATCTACATCGGCAGTGCTAAGTCCACTTCCGGCTTTGACTACAAATGCGACTACAACATTGTGGACGGCTGTACCTTCAAAAACGTGGCGGCGGAGCATGTGGATGTCAAGGAGTACACCACCGGCACGGAGATCAGGAACTGCACGTTCTATGGGGATGGTATGACGGGTGAGAATTTCGCCGGAAGCTTCGTGGATATTGCCGGAAACGATGTCTATGTGCATGACAACGTAGGCTACCGCAGCGGAAATCCGCAGATCGTTGCGGCGTTTGAGCTGCACCTGCAGGTTGAGGGATGGGGCTACCACTGTAAGTTTACGGACAATACCGTCTGGATGGACCAGCCCTACGGTGCGGTCGATACCAGCCGGCGAATGTATGTGGTCGATGGCTGGTACAGCGACTTTTCTGTCAGAAATAATCAGGTCGATTACGGTCAGGGACTTGTACCGGCGGACAGCTGGGAGTTTTACAACTCCGATCAAGTCACATATCTCGAATAAAAAGAGAAAATAACAATTTTTCAGCTAAGTTTGTTCCATTTCGTTTAGGTAAAAAACAATATAGAACATTTCTCTTTTAAAATATGATAAAAATACTGTGTTTTCAGCAGAATCATGCTATTTTAGCATTATCCGTCACTTTTTAGAAACGGCTTTGTTTCCTGTTTTTCACGAAATTGTGAATTGCATATGACTATTAACAAATTCTTAATAAATTTGCATCGTTTTTTGCATCTTTTTTGAACAAAACTATTGATTTTGTGTTGTCATTTTGGTATAATGTAGATAAATTATTCCGCACAACGCGGAGAGAGAGGGTAAAAAAATATGAAAAAAAACAAATTGATCGCATTTGCTGCCGCACTCTGTCTGCTGTGCACTGGTATGCCCATGACCGGCTATCAGGACACATCTGTTATGACAGCATCGGCTGCATCCGAAGAACAGCCTGTATTTGGCGATTTTAAGTACGCCGTTGAGGATGGCTGTGTAGCCCTGACCGGTTACACGGGTACGGGTGAAGCTGTTGAGATCCCGACAGAGATTGAGGGAATGCCCGTTACCAAGCTCGGCGCAACGCTGTTCTATGAACTGCCGCTGACGGAGATCGTGATTCCGGAAGGCATCACCACGATCTGCTCCGGCGCATTCTGGCACTGCAAGACACTCGCAAAAGTAACACTGCCGTCCACACTTGTAACGATCGAAGGCTTTGCATTCAATGACTGTCAGGCACTTGCAGAGATCGATATTCCCAAGAGCGTGACCTATATCGGCAATTCCGCATTCGGTGATACGCCGTGGATCGCTGCGGAAAAGGAAAAGTCCCCCTATGTGATCGTCAACGGCATTCTGATCGACGCTGTGGATGCGGTACAGGACGGACTGGATGCCATTCAGGCAGAGAAGGACAAGATCCTTGAAGAGATCGAGAAGGCTAAGACATGGGAACGCGCCATGATCATCACCAACCAGCTCGGCTACTTCCCTGACCGCGCAAAGAAGGCAACCTTTGTAACGGAGGAAACAGAGCCGGTTGCATTTGATCTGCTCAACGAGGCAGGCGAAGTCGTATTCAGCGGCATGACCACACCGCACGGCTACGACATTGAATCCGGTGATCATGTACAGATCATCGACTTCTCCGAATTCCAGACAGAAGGCATTTACTCACTGAAGACAGCGACTGGTGAGGAATCGAGAGCTTTCCAGATCGGTCTGAGCGATCTGTATTCCGGTCTGCTGACAGACTCGCTGAACTACTTCTATCAGGCACGTTCCGGTATGCCGATCGAGGAGCAGTACATCACTTCCGGCGACAAGGCTGCACTGGCGCGTGATGCAGGTCATGCAAGTGATGTGGCAGAGATCTACCACACATGGGGTTATGACGCATCCTCCGGTACACAGGATGTAACCGGTGGCTGGTATGATGCAGGTGACCACGGTAAGTATGTAGTCAATGCCGGTGTTTCCCTGTGGCTGATGCAGAATGAATATGAGCGCGCAGAGCTCAAGGGCACGGCTGCTGCATATCAGGACGGCACAATGTCGATTCCGGAGAACAACAACGGCTGTCCGGACCTGCTTGATGAAGCACGTTTTGAGATGGAATGGATGATGAAGATGCTCGTACAGGACGGTGAGTGCAAGGACATGGTTTACCATAAGGTGCACGGCATCAAGTGGACTCCCCTCGGACTCAATCCTGCAAACGACACCACACGCCGCATCCTCATGCCGCCGTCCACAGCAGCAACTCTGAATGTAGCGGCATGTGCAGCACAGTCCTACCGTCTGTGGATGCCTTATGACGTAGAGTTTGCAGAGCAGTGCCTTGACGTTGCAAAGAGAACCTATGCAGCAGCGAAGGCACATCCGGATATGTATGCTCCCCTTTCCGACACTATCGACGGCGGCGGACCTTACGGCGACAACGTGGTAACGGATGAATTCTACTGGGCAGCATGTGAGCTGTACGCAGCAACGGGTGACGAGAGCTATTACAAGGATGTACAGAATTCTGCGTGGGCATTCAAGGTGCCGCAGGATATGAACGGCGGCGAGGCAAGCGGCTTCACAGGCAGCTTTGACTGGGGGCACGTTGCAGCACTCGGTTCTCTGTCCCTGTCCCTGTATCCGGATACCATGAGTGCAGAGGAAAACACAGCTCTGAAGGAAAGTCTGGTTGCAACTGCGGATGTATTCTCTGCAATTGCCAATGAGCAGGGCTATGGCATTACCTACAAGGGTACGCATGATGAGGGCGATGAGTTCCCCGGCTACACATGGGGCTCTAACTCCTTCGTGGCTGATAATGCTGTTGTACTGGCATATGCCTATGATATGACGGAAGATACCAAGTACCTCGACAGCGTAGTCAGCGCAATGGACTATCTGCTCGGACGCAATCCGCTGGACTTCTCCTATGTAACAGGCTACGGCGTGCACAGTGCGCAGTATCCGCATCACCGCTGGTGGGCAATTCAGCTCAAGCCCGATAACTTCCCGAAGGCTCCCTGCGGCGTTCTGGTAGGCGGTCCGAACACAGGTCTGGAAGACACCATCGTGCAGAGAACGGACTGGGAAAAGGGCGAAGTTCCGCCGCAGACCGTTTACATTGATGATATCGAGGCATACTCTGTCAACGAGTGTACCATCAACTGGAATACGCCTCTTGCATGGGTGACCTCCTATCTGCTGGAGCAGAACGGCGGCATCATCGCAAGTCATGAATCCACCGGCAAGCAGCTTCCGGAGATCGTTGTTCCTTCCGATGACGAGCCGGCACTGGTAAACATTACAATTCCTGAAGGCGTGACCACCATCGGTGAGCAGATCTTCGGTAAGCTGAAGGCTTCTGTTGCTGAGGTCATCATTCCTGAAACCGTAACGGCGATCAGCAAGGACGCATTCCTGCGCTGTACCGCACTGGAGAATCTGACACTGCCGTCCAGCATCGAGAGCATCGGTGACAAGGCATTCAGCGATACACCGTGGCTGAAGGCAAAGCTTGCAGAATCTCCGCTGCTGGTGATCAATGACATTCTGATCGATGGTACAACAGCAACCGGCGAGGTAGTGATTCCGGACACTGTTAAGACCATCCTGAGTGTAGCATTCAAGTTCAACAAGGGCATTACTTCCGTCACCATTCCGGAGGGCGTGGAGCGCATCGGTGCCGGCGCATTCCAGGGATGCAGCAACCTGACAAGCGCACAGCTGCCTGAGAGCCTGCGCGAGATCGGTCAGAGTGCATTTGCAGACACCGGTCTGACTGAACTGACGATTCCGGAGGGTGTCAAGACCATCGGCAATGAGGCATTTGTCAACTGTCATGATTTGTTTGAGGCAACCGTCAAGTCTTCCAATGCCGCAATCGGCAAGGACGCATTCGGATGCACCTCCACATTTGTACAGACAGGTCAGTATTCCTACATCTTTACCCGTCTGGTGCGTGACGACTTCACACTCAACTGTGTAGAAGCTTCCACCGCCGATGCATATGCAAAGAATACCGGCATCAAGAGTGCGTATATCACAATTGAGAGAACTCTGACACTGGGCGACCTCAACGGCGACAAGATCGCTGATGCAGGCGACGCTGCACAGATCCTGATCGCAGCAGCAAAGCTCGGTACGGGCAGCGGTTCCGGTCTGTCCGCAGACCAGACCTATGCAGCAAATGTCAACGCTGACGGTGCTGTCAATGCAGCTGACGCATCCTTCGTTCTGCGTTACGCAGCCTATGTAGGCTCCGGCGGTACGGATACCATGGAAAAATACATGGAAACCCTGCTTGCTGAAGAAGCATAAAACACAGATCCCCCGCAATCATGCGGGGGATCGTTTTGTCTGTACGAAGAAGATCCGCCGGTATACCAGCGGATCTTTGTTTGTATGGATCAATCGTATCTCAACGCGTCGATCGGGTTCATGCGGGCTGCCTTGTTGGCAGGATAGTAACCGAAGAACACGCCGATGAGCATCGAGAAGAAGATGGAAACGAGGATCGCGGAAATGGAAGGTTCTACGCTGATGGAAATGATGCCCATATACTCCTGCATTTCCGGTGTGCTCATGACTGCGGACACAATACCGGCGATGATCAGACCGTTTCCGATGCCGATCAGGATACCGATGATGCCGCCGATCAGACAGATGATGATGGCTTCTGTGACAAACTGGATGCGGATGGAAGAGTTCTTCGCGCCCAGTGCCTTGCGGATACCGATCTCCTTTGTACGCTCCACGATGCTGACT
>CALGTT010000345.1 GCA_937901485.1 uncultured Ruminococcus sp. | reverse complement strand
TGGTGTTCACAGAACCGCTTTTTGCGGAGATCACGCACTCATCACCTACATTTTCCACGAAAATGGGAGCTTTTGTGCTGTTGGAAAGGTCAAGTCCGGTGAGGTTGAGCTGTACAAGTGCAGTCGGCTCTGCGGCATCATCGGTATTGACCACAAGTCTGCCGTTTGCGGATGTGCCGTTTACCTCGTATTCACCACCCTTTTTGATGGTGACTTCACTGCCGGAAACGCTCACGGCATCACCGCCGCTGACAGCATTGCCGGAGGCATCGTAGAGCGTGACACCGCTGCTGTTGAAGCTGATCACGGATACTGTACCCGTTGCAACAGTATCGGAACTGCCGGACATGGCAGCAACTGCAAGATACTGTGTGGATGTGCCGGTGTTCTTGAAATTGCCGGAAGCGTCCGTGCTGTGGTTCATCTGTGTGCCGCCGACGGTCACATTATAAGTACCGTTTGCAGTGAGTGCTGCATCGGAAACGAGTACATAGCTGTACTTCTTGACGGGCTGGTAGGTGTTTTTGCCGATCACAATGGCATTGTCCTTCTTCCATTCAGCCGCCATATCGAGCATCATGATGGTCTGCGTACTGCCTGCAAGGCTCACATTCACGCCAGCACCCGTTACCTGATAATCGGTAGCCGTTGCAAGCACCTTGCCGCCGGTGATGTTCAGTGCACCGGCTTCATCCAGACGGAAACCTCTGTCACCGCCTGCCGTGAGCGTACCGCCGGAAACGCTGATCTCAGTCACGCCCTGTACCGCATCATTGCCAGCCTTGACAGTGACATCACCGCTGATGAGGAACACGCCCTCGTCCTTGGATTTCAGACCATCCGCGGAGGAGTCAATGTCGATGACTGCACCCTCGATCTCCAGTGCATTGTCCGCAACGATGGCATCCGCGTCAGCCGTATCGGAGAGATCCGCAGTGTTGACAACGATCGTACCGCCGTTGAGGTTCATCTTCTTCGCGCTGTAGATACCGGTGTTCATGCTGGAGTTGACATTCAGCGTGCCGGTGCTGTTCTTGGTGATGGTCAGCTTGTTGTTGGTGTAGATCACGCCGCTTTCTGCATAAGCCGCCGCCGCATTGTCGGTCAGGGTGCTTGTACCATTGAGTGTGATCTTGGTCTTCTCCGAGCCGGATGCCGCGGAGGTATAAATGCAGGACTTGGCAGAATTGGTCATGGTGACATCATTCAGTTCCAGCTCCACATCCGCCGTATCTGCGGCAGCAGTTTCTACGAGGATCTGTCCCTCGGTGATCTCACCGTAAACATGGTACAGACCGGAGGCTGTGATCTTTGCGGTCTTGCCGGAGATCTGTACGACCTTGTTTTCATCGCCCTCCACGGTCACACCGCTGTCGCTGAGGTAGATGCTCACTTCATTGCTGACGGGATCGGAAAGAACCAGCTTTTTGAGCACTGCCATATCAAAGGCGTTGACTGCATTGTCCTTGCAGACGTTGGCGTTGTCAAAGGCATTGCCGGACAGGGAAGCCTTGCCGAACAGGTATTTCTGCATCAGCACAACGTCATTGACGGAAACTGCACCGTCGAGGTTGAGGTCACCTGCGAGTGTCTGTGCAGCGGACAGATGGAATGCGGGCATGGCAGCACACATGGTCGTGATGGCTGCAAAGCCTGCGAGACTGCGCTTGAACATATGCTTTCTCATAAGAAACTCTCCTTTTCACTTTCTATACTCTACGAACAACAACAGGAATGCGCCGCACGGTGACGCATCGCCCCTGTGATTATCTTCATTATACAAATGCTTTCTTAAAAGATTCTTAAAAACACAATAATTTGAACAAAAAATTCTATTTTCCGGAAAATGGGTATCCGGCAATCTTTTGTCAGCATCTTGCATTCTTCCTCCATATCTGCTATAATAGAAGAAAGGCTTCTGCCAAAATTGAAAAGAAAAGAGGAATTCCTATGAACCCGCTTGCAATGCTGCAAATCAAACCCATGCTCGAACGCTTCCGCGACCGTCACCCGAAATTTGTCCAGTTCTTCGGCTATGCCGGCAAGAGCATTTCTGTCGGAAGCGTGCTGGAGATCAGTGTTACCGATGCCGAGGGAAAGAAGATCGTCACCAATATCCGCGTGGAGCAGGATGACATCGACCTGTTCCAGCAGATGCTCAGTCTGACGGGAAAATAAAATGGAACACGAGAGAATCATTCATATACTGGACTTTCTGACGCGCTGCACGGACGAAAAGCATGGCGTGACCATTCAGGAGATCAAGCGGCATCTCGAATCCGAAACGAACATGCAGGAGGTCGCGGTTGTGACCATCCGGCGCGATCTCGAACGGCTCGAACGCTCCGGCACACAGATCGGCACATACACCGGTGCGCACAATACGCGCTACTATTTTGTCCCGCAGAGGGGCTTTACATTTAATGAGATCCGTTTCCTTGCCGACTCCGTAAGCATCAACAAATACCTTTCGCCGCAGAAAAAGCACCGGCTCATCAAGAAATTCGAGGTGCTCTGCTCCCAGTCCGAGGTGCGCCAGCTCATCAGCCGCGTGTCCCTCGACGGCAGGGAAACGCCCTCCTACGACCTGCTCGAAAACCTCGGACAGGTGCACAGCGTCATTTCTGAGAAGAAAAAGATCCTGTTTGACTACGGAAGATATGACCTGCGCGGCAACCTTGTGTACTACCGCAAGGAACGCGAAATGATCCCGTGCAGGGTGGTTTATTTCAATGACCGTTTCTATTTAAAGTGTGTGGATGAAACCACGGGGAAGATCCGCACCTACCGCATCGACCGCATGAAGCAGATCGAAAGTGGTTCGCGCGTCAAGCGCATTCCGGAGCTGCCAAAGCCGGAGGGGGCAGTGGTGGATATCTTTGAGCCGGAACGCTTTGAGGTCGTCAGACTTCGCGTCAAGCGGTTTCTGCTCGATGAAATGCTTGACCAGTTCGGCGCGTTCGGCAGTGCACAGGATGATGAAACGCGTGAGGACTGTGTGATCATCCGCGCAAATGTCGGCATTTCCCAGAGTTTCTACAAATGGCTCATGCAGTACGGCGAGAACGCCGAGATCCTCTCGCCCCCTGAGATCCGTCAGGAAATGACAGCACAGCTGCGTGCGGTGCTTGCACAGTATGAATAGTTCTATCAGGGATTTGTCCGGCAGGATAAATCCCTGTATTTGTCGTTTTTTTATCAAAATACAAAGTTTTCATGTTTTTTTGCAGAATGTCACAAATTGAACATCTGACATGCTATAATAAAAACATAGCATGAATCGGAAAGGATGATTTTGATGGAAGCTTTGGGTTATCTGGCATTCAGTGCAGTGCTGTATCTGACACTGCAGTTTTTCCGCACGGTCTTTCGTGACTACATTTTCAACAGGGAGCTGTATCTGCCCGATGAAACAGCCGATCCCCCTGCACCTGCGCAGGAAAGCCATATCTGTTTTGAAGCCCCCAGAGAACGGGCTTGCTGAAAGGAGCATATGTTATGAGATTTCTGCATCTTGCCGATCTGCATCTCGGCAAACGACTTCACGATTATTCCCTTCTCGATGACCAGCAGACAGTGCTTGCACAGGCATTGCAGACGGCAAAGGACAAGTCCTGCGATGCTGTTCTCATTGCGGGAGATGTCTACGACCGTTCTGCCCCCTCGGTCGATGCCATGCAGCTCTTCGACCGCTTCCTGACAGGTCTTTGTGATGCCGGCATTCCCTCGTACATCATCAGCGGCAACCATGACGCGGCAGGTAGAATTTCCTATTTTTCAGGGCTTCTCGAAAAAAGCGGCGTGCATGTGTCCGCTGCCTTTGACGGCAGACTCCAGAGCCTGCCTGCACCGGACGGCGCGGCAGTCATCCATCTGCTCCCGTTCATCCGCCCGATGGATGTGCGCAGATGCTATCCCGACGAGGAGATCCGCACCTATGAGGATGCCGTGCGTGCCGTCCTCGCGCATTCGCCCATTGACAAGGAGCGCGTGAATATCCTCCTTGCCCACCAGTTCATCACGGGCGCGTCCACCTGCGATTCCGAGGAATTCGCCATCGGCGGACTCGACAACATCGGCGCGGAGGTGTTTGCAGACTTTGATTATGTCGCTCTCGGACATCTCCACCAGCCCCAGATGTGCCTGCGCAATACCATCCGCTATGCCGGCTCGCCCCTGAAATACTCCCTCTCCGAGGAGCACCAGAAAAAGAGCTTTCTGATCGTGGATGTGCATGGAAAGGGCGATATTACGTTCGAACAGCTCCCCGTGCAGCTTCCGCATGATGTGCGCACGGTGCAGGGGACATTCGAGGAGCTGCAGAATACGCGCTATACCGAGGACTATGTGCGCGTTGTCCTGACCGACGAGATCGTGCCGCCCGATGCACGCATCACCCTGCGCAGCACATTTCCCAACATGGTGAAATTCAGCGTGGAAAACTCCAAAACATCGACGGAAACCGATGTTGCCGCAGTCGAATCCTTTCAGGACAAATCGCCCTTGGAGCTGTTTGCGGATTTCTACGCCTTTCAGAATCACGATGTCCGACCGAGCGAAGCACAGCTTGCCATTGTGCGCCGCATTTTCACAGAACTGGAGGAGGAACAGGTATGAAGCCGCTGAAACTCATCATGTCCGCTTTCGGACCGTTTGCACAGGAAACCACGATCGACTTTGAAGCCCTCGGCACGGACGGCATCTTTCTCATCACGGGGGATACCGGTTCAGGAAAAACCACGATCTTCGATGCCATTTCCTTTGCCCTCTACGGCGAAGCCTCCGGCGGCAGAGCAAGACGCAGTGCCAAGAATTTCCGTTCCGATTATGTCGGGCTGAACGGGGACACCTATGTCACTCTGCAATTTGAACAGCGCGGCAGACACTACGAGGTCAGGCGTGCGCCGGAATATGAACGCCTTGCCAAGCGCGGTGACGGTGTGACAAAATCTACGGCGCAGGCGTATCTGCTGGATCTGGAAGGTGATTATCTTGCAAAGACTCCGCGCGACGTGGACAAGCATATTCAGGAGCTGATCGGTCTGAGCCGTGAGCAGTTTGCCCAGACCGTCATGATCGCACAGGGGGATTTCCAGAAGATCATTGCTGCCAAGAGCGATGACCGCAAGAAGATCTTCCAGCAGCTTTTCGATACCTATTTGTATGAACGCTTCCAGAATCGCCTGAAGGAGCAGAACAGCGCAATGGAACAGCAGTCCGAACGTCTGAAGGAGCGTATGCTCACGGACATGCACCGCGGACGCTTCGCCGAGCCGCTGCCGGAAATGCTCAACACAAATGATCCCGCCCATGCTGCGGACTATCTTGCGCACATCACCGCCCAGACAGCGGCTTATGCAAAGCTCCTCACCGAGAAGCGCACCGCACACGAGGAGGCATCCCGTCAGTGCGAGGCACTCTCCATCCGCCTTTCGAACGGCAGAGAGGGCAACCGCCGCCTTGCGGAGCTTGGACAGAAGCATCAGGAGCTGGAAAAGCTTCGTGCACTTGCGCCGGAAATGCAGGCAAAGCAGCAGGAGCTGGATGCGGCGCGCCGCGCCGGACAGGTCACACCGGTGCAGGAACGTATGCTGGAGAATCAGAAACGCCGCAATGACAAGCTGGCTGACCGCGTAAAGCTCGATGAGAAGATCAACACGCAGACACAAGCCGCAGAACAGGCGGCAAAGCGGCTCGCAAATGCCGAACATGCGGCACAGGAGCTGGAACGCCTTCTCACACGCCGCACACAGCTTGAAGCGGCAAAGCCCCTCCACGCAGAGCTTGCAAGGCTTCGTGAAGCCTATGAGAAAAAAGCCGGAACACTGGCACAATTGCAGGAGTGGAGCGATAAGACGGCGGCGGATCACCGCGCAAAGCTGCACGCGTTCCTGCTCGGACAGGCAGGCATTCTCGCCGGAAGCTTGCAGGAAAACAAGCCCTGTCCGGTCTGCGGTTCCTGCACCCATCCACAGCCTGCCCATGCACCGGAGGGGACTCCCACACAGCAGGAGGTGCAGGATGCCGAGGAGCTTGCAAGGGAAGCGGAGAACCAGTTCCGTGATGCTTCGCAGGAATGCGCGGAGCTTCGTGCAAAGATCGCCCAGATGGAGGAAAATCCCATCCTGCATGAGCTGACGGCGGAGGAAGTGGAGGCAGAGCTGAAGGCTGTGCAGAAAACCTGCCGGAGCATTGAAAATGAGCAGAAAGCCGCGCAGTCGGCATTCCAGCGCGAGCAGGCACAGCGGGACAAGCTGACCGGACAGATGGAAACGATGCTCGGCGATCTTGCACAGATGGAACGCGACGGCAAGCGGCACGAGCAGGCATTTGCGGATGCACTGAAAACCGGAGCATTTGCGGATGCAGCCGCCTATGAAGCGGCAAAACGCAAGCCTGCGGAAATTGCCGCACTGGAAGCTGCGGTCAATGCGTACCACACGCAGGTGACGGCTCTGGAGGCATCGGCAAAGGAGCTTGCCCGTCAGACGGAGGGGCTGGAAATTGTCAATATTCCGGAGCTGGAGGAGATGCATAAAGCAGCGGCACAGCGGCGCGATCAGCTGACAGGACAGGTGCAGGAGCTGCACACGGCACATGAGATCGACACGGATGTAACGGCATCGCTGCAAAAAGCACTCAAGGAGCAGGAGAAGCTGCGCGGTGACTGGGGCATCCTCTCGGAGCTGTACCGTACCGTCAGCGGTCAGCAGGGCGGCGGCAAGGCAAAGCTGCGGTTTGAGGCATATGTGCAGCAGTACTATTTCCGGCGCGTTGTGGCAAGCGCGAACCGTCGGCTGAAGCTTCTGACGAAGGATAATTTTGTACTGCGCTGCCGCGAGGATGCGAAGAATCTGCGTGAGCAGTCGGGACTGGATCTGGAGGTACTCGACCGCACCACGGGACAGTGGCGTGATGTGAGCACGCTCTCCGGCGGCGAATCGTTTATGGCA
>CALGTT010000344.1 GCA_937901485.1 uncultured Ruminococcus sp. | reverse complement strand
GCTCTCCGTCCTCTGCTGGTTCGGGAGCTTTTCGCGCATGATGACACGCGACAAGCTGCTCTACGTCTGCGGCAGACTTTCCCCGAAGCTCGCGCTTGTGCTGTCGATGGCAATGCGCTATGTGGCATTGCTCGGACAGCAGGCTCGGAAAACGGCACAGGCACAGAAAGCACTGGGATTATACAAAGAGGATAGCCTGTACGACAAACTGCGCGGCGGCATCCGCATTTTCTCCGTCCTGCTCACATGGGCACTGGAAAACGGCATCACGACTGCGGACAGCATGGCTGCGCGTGGGTATGGCATTGGAAAACGCACACATTTCGCCATTTTTCGCTTCACACGCGCGGATGGTGCACTGCTCGCGGCAATTGTCCTGTGCACCGCGCTCACGCTTTCGGGATCCGGCGCACTCTCCCACAGCTTCTACCCGTATTTCACCGTATCTGCAAGTACACCGCTTGCCGTGTGCAGTCTGATTTCGTACGCAATACTGGCAATTTTACCCCTATGCATCGATGGAAAGGAGGCGATCCGATGGCACAGCTCACTCTCTCGCATGTAAGCTTCACTTATCCGCAGACGGAACGCGCGGCGGTGTGTGATGTGTCGTGCAGCATCGGGCGCGGCGAATTTGTCGCCATCTGCGGCGCGACTGGCAGCGGAAAATCGTCCCTGCTGCGCCTGCTCAAACGGGAACTGACTCCCCTTGGCACACTGTCCGGAGAAATACGGTTCATGGGCACGGAGCTTGCTGCGCTTTCCGACGCGGATGCAGCTGCAAAAATCGGCTTTGTCCTGCAAAGACCGGAACAGCAGATCGTGACGGACAAGGTGTGGCACGAGCTTGCGTTTGGTCTGGAAAACCTCCATATTCCGCAGGAAATCATTGCAAGACGGATTGCTGAAATGGCAAGCTGGTTTGGCATTTCCCAGTGGTTCGACCGCGACGTGTCCACGCTGTCGGGCGGTCAGAAGCAGCTGCTTAATCTGGCGGCGGTGATGGTCATGCAGCCGGACATCCTCATTCTGGACGAGCCGACCGCACAGCTTGACCCCATCGCCGCCGCTGATTTCTTGGCGTTGCTGGGCAAGATCAACCGGGAACTGGGTACGACGATTATTCTGACAGAGCATCGCTTGGAAGAA
>CALGTT010000343.1 GCA_937901485.1 uncultured Ruminococcus sp. | reverse complement strand
GTGGATCCGGTTGCTGCATTGAACGAAATCGAATCCAGACTTGCGGATATTTCGGGACTGAAACGAAAGTACGGACTCACGATCACCGAAATTCTCGCCTATCGCGATCGTGCACGTGCGGAATACGATGAAATGGAAAATGCGGATGAGCTTCTCTCATCGCTTGAAAAGCAGGAGAAGGCATCTTATCGCGCGGCGCTCGCTCTCGCGGATCGCTTGCACGAAAAAAGAATGCAAGCCGCTTCTCGCTTAGAGCAATCCGTCAAGGAAACGTTGGAATTTTTGGATATGCAGAAAACCGTATTTTTTGCATCCGTGAAAGAGCAGTTTTCAGCAGGGGAAAAGATTTTGTATCCCACGGGCAGTGACACGGTGGAGTTCTTTGTCAGCGCCAATCGCGGTGCAGATCCAAAGCCGATTGCAAAAATTGCATCCGGCGGCGAGCTTGCAAGAATTATGCTTTCGCTGAAATGCGCGCTTTCCGATAAGGAAGGGGTGGCTACGCTGATCTTTGATGAGATTGATGCGGGTGTTTCGGGAAAAACGGCAAGAAAAATCGGCCTAAAGATGCATAGCCTTTCCGAAACGGCACAGATTTTCGTGGTAACGCACAGTGCGCAGATTGCATCTCTTGCCGACACGCATTTTCTTATTGCAAAAAAGGATGTTGACGGCATCACGGAGACGGGAATCCGTCCCCTGGATAAAGATGGACGCATTGAGGAAATTTCCCGCATTCTCGGCGGCATTCAGGTAACGGATGCGCAGAGAAATGCGGCGATCCAGAATTGTCTGAAAGGCAGGATCCGGCGGCAGGATGTGACCATGTTTGATGCGCAGCTGGCTAAGACCGGTGCATGGATCAGCTGTATGCGTGCGGAATATATCCGCAGTATCCAGCCGCTTTGCAAAGAGCTGTACAGCGTGATGACCGGCGGCGGCGAGGTGCTGCAGGTCTGCTACCGCAGTGCGGTCTATGGAGATATGGAGCTTCCGGCAAAGCCCACGGCAGAGCTGGCGGCGATCTATGCCGAAAAGCTGGCAGAAAACCTCAATGAGGACCTGCGCCTCGGCTACACCCAGCGCGGCATCCAGCGTGATGACCTGCTGCTGGACATCGGCGGCTATGCCGTCAGTCAGTTCGGTTCGCAGGGACAGCGCAAAAGTACGGCACTTGTGCTGAAACTGGCACAGGCGCATTTATACAATGAAAAAATGCAGCGTTCCCCCGTGGTCCTGCTCGACGATGTGATGGGCGAGCTGGACGAGAGGCGGCAAAGGCTGATTTATGATATGGTGGCGGATATGCAGGTGTTCATTACCCTGTGCCATCCGTCCTCCCTGCGCGTGGCACAGAAAGGCGCAGTGTTCCGGATGGAACAGGGCGTGCTGACTCCCGACGGGCAGTAATTGCTGTGGAAAAAGGCTTGACCTTTCCACATGGAATGTGGAAAACTAAGTTGAAAATGTTGAGAGACAGTTGGAAAACGACAGAAAAACACGGTTTTGCGACATTGTGACGCAGGTGCACTTGTGGAAAACTCGGTGGAAAGTGTGGAATATTCCACTTAACACTGTTTAAAACAGGCGCGGCGGACGGTCGGGAATGGTGTAAAAGTGACCTGAAAAATCAGATTTGAGGAGTGTGAACATATGGATCAGCAGAATATGCAGTACGATGCCGAGCAAATTCAGGTGCTGGAGGGTCTGGACCCTGTGCGGAAACGCCCCGGTATGTACATTGGCTCGACCAGTATTGACGGTCTGCATCACCTTGTTTATGAGATCGTAGACAATGCCATCGACGAGGCACTTGCCGGTTATTGTACGGAGATCGTTGTGGAGATACTGGAGGGTGAGGTCATCCGGGTATCCGACAACGGCAGAGGTATTCCGACCGGCATTCACCCGACCGAGGGCATTTCGGCGGCAACGGTCGTTTATACGGTGCTCCATGCCGGCGGTAAGTTCGGCGGCGGCGGCTATAAGGTGTCCGGCGGTCTGCACGGCGTTGGTGCGTCCGTGGTCAATGCGCTGTCGGAATGGCTGGAGCTTACGGTCAAGGACGGCAAAAACGTCCATTTCCAGCGGTTTGAGCGCGGTGAGTACAGCGAACAGCTGAAGGTCATCGGCGAAACGGAGGAAACCGGTACGACGGTTGCATTCAAGGCGGATGCGGAGATCTTCGAGACAACGGTCTATGATTATGAGGTGCTCCTCAAAAGACTCCGTGAGCAGGCATTTCTCAATGCCGGCATCCGCATCATCTTCCGGGACAGCCGCAATGCGGAGGACATCAAGGAAGAAACACTGCACTATGAGGGCGGTATCCGGCAGTTTGTCGAGCATATCCATGCGACAAGGGGCTATGAGTCCGTGGGCGATGTGATCTATGTTTCCGGCACACAGGATGATTCCTTTGCGGAGATCGCGCTCCAGTACAATGACAGCTACAACGAAATGATCATGTCCTTTGCCAACAACATCCGTACCAAGGACGGCGGCAGCCATGAGAACGGCTTCAAGAACGCGCTGACAAAGGTCATTAATGATTATGGCAAGAATTTTCAGCTTCTGAAGGAAAATGAGAAGCTTTCCGGCGATGATGTTCGTGAGGGCATGACGGCGATCGTGTCGGTCAAGCTCACGGAATGCGAATTCGAGGGACAGACCAAGGGCAGACTTGGCAATCCGGCGGTGCGTCCGTTCGTGGAGAAGCTCGTGCAGGAAAAGCTGATGAGCTATTTTGAGATGAATCCGGCGATCGCAAGGGAAATTCTTGACAAGTGCCTTGCGGCAAGACGCGCACGCGAGGCAGCAAAGAATGCAAGAGAAACGGCAAGACGCAAGTCCGCAATGGAGAGCGCGTCCCTGCCGGGCAAGCTTGCGGACTGCACGGAAAAGGGCATTGAGCGCACGGAGATCTACATCGTCGAGGGTGACTCTGCGGGCGGCTCTGCAAAGGGCGGCAGAGATCGTATGTATCAGGCGATCCTCCCGCTGTGGGGCAAGATGCTGAATGTAGAAAAAGCGAGAATTGACCGTGTTTACGGCAATGACAAGCTCATGCCCGTTGTAACGGCACTCGGCACGGGTATCGGTGAGGATTTCAATATCGAGAAGCTCCGTTACGGCAAGGTTATTATTATGGCCGATGCCGACGTTGACGGATCTCACATCAGAATACTTCTTCTGACCTTCTTCTTCCGCCATATGCGTCAGCTTATCGAGGACGGCCACGTTTATCTGGCACAGCCCCCGCTTTATAAGGTCTACAAGGGCAAGCAGGAGAGATACGC
>CALGTT010000342.1 GCA_937901485.1 uncultured Ruminococcus sp. | reverse complement strand
TATGCTCCACTTCACAGGAGAAATCCGAACCTGATTCCGGTTGGAAATGGGTTCGGATTTCTTTATTTCTTTGACTGCATTTGACTAAGCCGGCCGCTCCCTTTTCATGAGCGGCCGGCTTTTCTTGCCTGATCACATCGTGTTCTCTGCTCCAGTTTATGATTGCACAATCTTCTTCCGGTACGTTTGCGGCGTGAGACCAATATGCCTTTTGAAAAGTTTGATGAAGTAATTTGCGTCATGGATCCCACATTCTGCAGCAACATTCTGTATTTGCATGGTCGTTGAATTGAGCAGGAAAATGGCGTGGTCCATTCGCTTCCTGTTTACGAATTCCGTCAGGGTACAGTGAAGTTCCTTGCGGAACATGCTGGAAAGGTAGCTGCTGTTGATGTTGAGCTGCTTTGCCAGCGCTCTCAGACTCAGGTCGGCGGTCAAATCATACTCGATCAGGGTGATGGCACGTCCGAGGATGGAAGAATACTGTTTGAGTGAATGGTTGCGCACCAGCAGGCAGTATTTGTGAATCATACTCTTCTGCAGATCGATGCTGGCATTGATGGAGGTTATTCTCTCGATCTTCATGGCAAATTGCGAAGACAGTCTGTCAATATGCAGCGGATGGACGCCCCCCTGTTCTGCTGCCTTGCGAAGAAGTGTATTGAGAATGATCAGATAATTCATCCGGTTGCGCATGGTATCCGGCAGCCTCTGTTCGGTACCCTGCGTGTAGATGGTAGAATTCAGCGTGCTCAGCTCCAGCAGCTTTCCCTGGCTGACCGCGTGCATCAATTCACCTTCGCTGGCATAGTGCCGTTCCAGCAAACGCAGGTGAAGCGGCGTTTCTGCTGTGTCAGTGTATGCTGACGGGATCAGTTCGGCGGACACATCATCGGCAAACATATCCTCAAGGTACTCAAAGGAGAATTTGTCTGAGCTGCCCCAAAGCGCATTGGCAAGCGTTCTGACAATGATAAACAGCAGGTTTTCATCCTGAATCATCGGAAGATTGGCATAGTACTTGGACAACTGCCGCGCATATTCATCCGGGAGATCAAAGGCACGAACCTTTTCCACGACAAAGGCTTTGGATGGCTGCTGCAAAAGATAGGGCCCGATCCAGAAAAAACGGACAGGCTCCTCCTCGGGCAATTTCATGAAAATATAGCTGCAATGATACTCGTCGACAAAGCGGTAAACCGTGTTATCCTGTGCCTGCAGCATGGAATTGGGCAGAATACGGCGGTAGTTATTCTC
>CALGTT010000341.1 GCA_937901485.1 uncultured Ruminococcus sp. | reverse complement strand
GAAATTTTGCCGAAAAGATGCGTTGTTAGGCTTAGTGTCAACACGACCTAAATCTTGAATGAAAAAGCGGGACACGGGGCGGAGGGGGCAGCTCTTGGTTTCGATTCAAGTGAATGCGTATCATCAAGTTTTCGCTTTTACAAACTACTACCTTTTTTGCGGTTTTTCGGTGATTTGTGATAAAAACCCCATGTTGAAACCCATTAATTTACATACTTTATAAAAATGTGGTTGACTTTATGAAAAAATTATGTTATAATGTCTATAGCAGTTGAATGAACGGGCACGCGAGATGTCCGTTACTGTAAAAGTTTATAATGAGGTGAACATTTTGGCAGAACAGAATAACAACCAGAAGCCGATTACCAATCCTTTTCTGGTAAAGGCAATGGACGAAATGAAAAAGGAACGTACACCGCAGAGCGAGATGACATTTGTCAACGCACTCAAGCCTGCACGTTTCATCGTTCCGGCAACCGTTAATACCATCCAGCAGGCTGCTGCAAATCCGGACGGCACTGTTGAACTGAAGGAACAGCCGCAGATCCGTTTTCTGCTTTTCAACAATCAGGAAGGCAAGAAGTATTTCCCGCTGTTCTCGGATGAGGAAGAATATGCAAAGTGGGAGAAGAACGCAGAATATCAGAAGGCTGCGATCACATTCCAGGATCTTTGCCATATCCTTCAGAGAAATCCTGACGGCGAGGCAATGGGCGCAGTGCTCAATCCGTTCAATCAGAACGTCATGATCCCGAACGAGACACTGTTCCGCATCAATAACACAGAGTCCATGGCTCCGGGCACCAAGATCCAGATCGGTACACTGAAGGAAGAACCGACTCCCCTGCTCGATGCACTGAAAGCATATCTGGAGACACAGGACGCGATCACAAAGGCTTATCTGCGTGTAATGAAGCGCGCGGATAAGGAAAACCCGAACTTCCTGCTCGTTCTGGAGCATGATCCTTCCCTGAACGAAGCAGAAGCAAAGGCGATCTATGATGCTGTTGCTGAGGCTGCAAAGCCGCAGCTGCGCAATGTAGAGCTGGCGATCGCCGGTACTCACACCAATTTCGGACAGGCAGCTCTGAAGGAAGCTGTTCCGTTCTTCGAAAAGTAACAGCAAAGCTCCCCTGTTTTGTACGGGGGAGCTTTTTCTGCGCCTGATCAGTTTGCCTCCCCTTGCAGGGGAGGCGTTTTGCAGTCATTTGTATATCAGCCGCGCTCCGCATTACCCGACAAGACCGGAACGCTCGATGCCCTCGGTGAAATACTTTTGCAGGAAAACATACATCAGCAAAAGCGGGGTGACTGCCAGCAGACAGCCTGCCTCCATCCAGAGGATCTGGTCGCGGGCGGATACATGCACAGTCGCACTGCCGAACAGCTCGATGCGCAGCAGACTGTTCAGATTTTTCAGCATCAGTGCCATGGTCGCATTCTCCGTGAAGAACGTGGAGCTGACATAGTAGTCATTCCAGTACCACACCACGGAAAACAGAAACACCGTCAGGAATGAGGACGCTGCATTGGGCACCATGACCTTGATGAAGGTCATGAACGGGCCGCAGCCGTCCAGATAGGCGGCATCCTCCAGCTCCTTGGGCAGTCCCTTGAAGAACTGGCGGAAAATGAAGATCATCAGACCTGCGCGGATGCCGTTTGCCGTCATTGCTGGCAGATACATCGTCCATGGGGTGTCGATCAGGTTGAAAGCAGAACCTGCCGCATTGCCGAACATCTCCTTGATGATGGGCTGAAGCCCGAAGAAATATCGGAATTCCGTATACTGCGGAATCGCAATGATCTGGTTCGGGACAAGGATCATCAGCAGTACGATGCCGAACAGCAGATTTCTGCCGCGGAATCTGAATCTTGCAAAGCCATAGCCCGTGATGGCACAGGTCACGACCTGCACCAGAGAACAGCCGATGTTCAGAAACAGCGTCCTGCCGAGCGTCGGGAAAAAGTCCATTGCGTTCATTGTCTGCTCAAGGATCTTCAGCGTGAAATGCCGCGGTATCCACATGACCGTCGGATCACTCATGTCCTCCTGCGCTCGGAATGCACAGCTCACCATGTAGATCAGCGGGTAGAGGATGATGAAGCACAGACCGAACAGAATCAGAAAACGAAAGACCGGCCAGACCTTTTCCATCGCATTTTTGCGCTTGAGATAGGCGATTTCTTCCTTGTTCATGCTCTGCATCCGGATGCGCCGCAGTTCTTTTTTGGAGAGACCATTGCCAATGACCTTTTCCTGTGCGGGGGTTGATTCGTTGTTTGCCATTGTGCTCCCTCCTTTAGTCTACTTCGTAATAAATGAAATGGTTCATGATCAATGTGATCAAACCGACCGCGGCAAGCACGATCAGGAAGTACACCCATGCCATCGCCGCCGCACGGCCGTATGCCCATTCGCTCTGCATGTCCAGCACGCGTCCCATGACGAGATTGTCCGGTGCAGTAAAGGAGTCAATGACCGTGAAGATAAGGTTTGCAAGGATCATGGGACTGACATAGGGCAGTGTGATCTTCCAGAAATACTCCCATGCTGTCGCGCCCTCCATCTGTGCGGCTTCCTTTGCAGAAACCGGAATGTTCTGGAGCGCGGCAAGGAAGATGAGGATCTGGATACCCGTGTTCCAGACAATACCGAAAATGTTGTTGGACACGGTTTCCACCATCGTCTGCATATTTTCGTTCAGCCCGTAGATGCCGATGAACTGGAACAGCTCTCCCATGAGATCGGTGGAGAACATCGTGGAAAACTGCCCCGCGCTGCTTGCGCCGCTGCTGGCAATATCGCCGTTGATGATATTGTACACCGGACCTGTCGCAATGATGACGGGCAGGAAGAAAACCGCTCTTGCAAAGGTTCTGCCTTTGAACTTCTGGTTCAGGATCACCGCGATAAACAGGGAGAAAATCAGGATCAGCGGTGTTTTCCAGAGTGTTTCGCCCAGTACGCTGAGAAGATATTTTGCATAGTACTGATCCTCGGCAAAGACATACTTGTAATTGTCAAAGCCCACCCACGGTCCTGTCATGCCTCCCGTTTCGGGATGCACATCGCGGAACGAATAGAGCAGGGAGTTGGCAAGCGGATAGAGGAAGAAGATCAGCGTTCCCACCATCCACAGTGCAATGAAGCCGTAACCGTACAGCTCCTTGCGCTTCTGATACGGCAGATTCTTCAGGAATCCGCCTTCTTTTTTGGCTTTCTTCATCTGTACGCTCACGCTCCTTTCTCTGCTGTCAGATCTGCCAGACGGTATTCCGTGCCGTCCACAGTGATCGTTTCTGCCTCATAATCGACCGTGACAACCGTACCATTTTCATATTCCGTCACGGAGACATCACCGTCACGCCGGTAGTCCGTAATGATCTGATCGCTGACACCGGAGAGGATCTCCGAAGCAAGGCGATATTGTGCGGCGGCGGTATCCTGCCAGAATGCATAGTGGGAATAGAACAGGGTATCCAGATCGGTATCCTTGAGATCGGAAGCCTCCGCATAGATCATATCATAAGCCGGATCGCATCCCGTTGCCAGACCGGTCAGGAATGCATTGGCACTGTCCGCGCTGGCGTTGATGGCAGTGCCGGAATACGGGATCACGCCATGCATGACGATCTGGTAGAAAGGAATGTCGGCATCGAACAGGTCAAAGCCGCTTGACTGCAAAGGCACATCGGAGATGCGCTCTGCATAGGGGAACGCGTAGGCTGCGCAGGTATCCGCAAGAATGGAAACGCCAGCGTCATTGAGCGACTGATAGGATTCGCGCAGTGCCGCCATCGTGTCATCACGGGACATTGCCGCCTTGCCATAATCACCATAGAGCGTGGAGGTCATATCACCGAGGGAAATACCCGTCAGTCCCCTGCCGGTGTACTGCTTTGCAAGCTTGCTGTACAGTTCTGTAAAGGCGGTGGGGGTAAGCAGGGATCTTGTGACGGCAGACATATCCTGCACACCATAGGAGAGATTATAGGTCATCTGTCTGGAATACGAACCGGAAATGCGGATGGCAGTATCCGTAAAGCTGTAGTAGCCGCCGCCGGACCTGAATTCCTTGTTATTGACGGAGGGATAGAATGCAATATCCTGCTCTGCCAGATAGCCGGTCAGATCATCGAATGCACCCTTACCGCCAAGTGTACCGGAGGGCTTTGCTTTGCTGTCCACCTTGCCGGAAATGCCCTCATTCGTCCAGTTGTTGTACACAACGACCATGTTGTCCACGTCCCTGTCTTTCAGACCGCTGACGATCTCCTGCGCCTGTGAATAGCTTGTCATGGAAGTTTTCATATGCACGGGCAGACCGAGGATGGAACGTGACTTCATCGTGCCGCCGTACAGGTCAAGATACAGTGCTGTGGTATCCGCTTTGGCTTTGGACTTCACGCCGCCGTCATTGAGAAGATAATCGCGGTAGACTGCCGCAACATCCACATAATCCGCATCCTGCTGCGCGATCGGGTAATAGCGCAGACGAATGGCATCGGTCTTGATGCTGCCCTCCTCAAATACGGTCAGCGTGCCGCCGTGATTGCCTTCCATGATATAGGTATCCGAACCGCGCAGGAGGAACGAGAAATTGCAGAGATTGTAGCTGCTCAGGGACTGACCGCTGACGGTGGCATTGAGTGACGCGTTGCCGTCGCCCTCCTCGATGATGACGGCAAGCGCATTGTCCTCCTTGACGATGCCGTACATGGGCAGAAGGATCTTTTCTGTCACAGCGGGCTTTGTGGTCACCACGCCTGTGATGTCCCTGCCGTAGACCTTCTGGCTGTAATTTTTCGCCTTGACCTTGCCATTATTGAATTCCACAAGTGCACCGCAGCCATCGGGAAGGACGAAATAGCCTTCCTCATCGGACGCGCCAGCCCCGAAGCTGCCGAGCAGCGTGAGCTGTGTGGCAGATATGCCGGCTTCCAGCTGTGCTTCCCTGATCTTTTCACAGTCCACAGCCGCTTCCATGTAGTCCTCACAGAGCTTGTAGGTCACAGGCACAGTAATACCTGACTTTTCGTAGGAATAGGTGATCTCCACGCCGTCCGTGATCTCCCTGACCTTCAGCTGTGCCGCATTGCGGGAACGCTGATTGGTCACGGATAACGAAGCGTTGCTGCCGTACTGCAATACCATGGAGGATTGCAGCTCCTCCGCAAGAACCGGTGTCGCAAGTGTGTCGCGGTTGGCGTTAAGCGGAGACGACCACCAGATATAGCCGTTTTTCTTGTTCTCCAGTGCGATCACACCGGTGTATTCGTCCACATGCAGAATGAGATTTTCATTCTCTGCAACTTTCTTCACACATGCCCACGCCTGATTCTTTTCGGGGCTGAGAAATGCCTGCCAGAGCTTGTCGCTGCTGCGGTAGATGCACTGCTCCGCACTCTCCGCACTGCGCTTCATGACCGCATGGACTTCCGCATAATCCTGCGTGTACAGCTCCAGTGTTTCCTTGTCCTTTGTCAGGAACAGGTATTCGCTGTCGAGGGTGGATACGCGGTAACGGATCTTCTCGACCTTGTTCAGCTCCTCGCTGAGCACCACAAGATACCTGCCGGCTTCGCTGAGATACACCGCGTCCCCGACCTCCTCCAAAGCTGCGGCAGCCTTGCCCGATGCGGTATCGAGCAGGGCGACCTCGGCGTGTTTGAGCTGGTCGATAATCTCATCCGCGGCATCCTCTGCCTCGTCCTCATCGGCATAGACAGAACCGACCTTCGCAAGAAACTGCGCTTCTATGTCCTTTTTGTAGTTCTTTTCACGAAAATAGACCGCATAGCCATCCAGCTCACCGAGGGGCTTCATGTACTGCTTTATGGTTTCCGGCGCAGCGTCGGGCTGTTCTGCTGCCTCCTCAATGGAAATGCGTCCGCCCGCTTCTTCACTGCCCGTTTCCTCCTGCATGGATTCTGACGCTGGTTCTTCTGCCTCCTGTGCATATGCCGCTGTGCCCATGGGCAATGCCAGCATAGCAGCGAGCAGGAACGCGAACACGCGCTTTTTCTTTTTCAACTGCATACCTCCATCGCCTCCTTACACTTTCAGCCGATATGCGATCTCTGTATAAATGGAGTACACAAACACATACACCTGCTGCAGCAGTGAGAGCAGCAGCACGAGCAGAAACAGCATAATGAGCATGGCGGCGATCGTCAGGATGATCGCGCCGATCGTTTTCAGAAATGTATACTGATGCACGGACTTGATGGCAGAGAACACCAGCACGATGCTCCAGCCGAGTCCGATGTATCTGACAGCTTCGATGAATACAAATTCATCACGGATGAGAAAATGGGACATGAACACATCCAGATAAATGCTGGCAACATAGGGAACGAGTGCATAGGCACTGTAGATGAAGATGTTGCGCATTGTCCCCTCCCCGTCAAGCAGTGTGCACACTGCCCAGTTGCCGACCACCCATGTCAGGAACAGGACGATGGTCTGCACGATGTAGGGGATGATATTGAACAGCTTGTCGGGCGAGACATAGAACTGGAAGCCGTACAGACGATTATAGAAGACGGAAGCCACGAACCAGAGCAGGACAATGGTAATGGCATAGGGGATCGAGCCTGCCTTTTTCCAGCGCATGTCCTCAAAGCCCTCAAAAGGGTGTGTTACCGCATGTTTTACCCATTGACGGTCATTTAAATCCATCATACTGCTCACGCCCCCTTTCCAGCGGAATTCTTCCGCTTTTTGAGATAGAAATACAGTACTGTGCCGCCAGCGGCAATCACCGCAATGATCACAGCGATCTCAGTGATATGGTCGCTGAGAAATTCCGTACGCCAGCCCTCAAAGGCGCGGTTGTAGCGGTACGGGGAATCGGCAAGCTTTGCGTATTTCATCGAGCCTGCATAATCACCCTTGACAAGCAGAGCCGCAGAAATGCCGATGAATGCACGGCGGTAGTTGCCGTCATACTGCAAGACCTTGTACCACGGTTCAAGGGCTTCCTCATAATAGCCGGCATTGTAGTAATTGGTCGCCTCATGCACGATGCTGCCGAAATCGGTTTCTTCAAATACCGTGATCGAATTCTTGCGGGCATCGGTCACATAGACCGCATTCCCGATGGATTCGAGCGCGGACACCTCAGTAAAGCCGCCGAGCTGGTCGGAGGAGCTGCCGAAAATGAACAGCAGATTGCCCTCCTTGTCATACTGGAAGATCCTGCCATTGGTCAGATCCAGACAGTTGATGCTGCCGTCGTCGGCAACCTCAATGTCACAGATCATGGACTGGTAGTTCTTGCTGGTATTGACATCGTAGAGGGATTCGAAATCGCCCCACACCGTTTCCAGACTGCTGAACAGATTCTTGCCGGCAGGATTGAGCTTCTTGACGGTATCGGTTTTCTGGGATGTGGACTGGGTGCAGGTGTAGATGAAGCCCTCATCATCGAGATCAAAGCTGGTGATGCCGGTCGGGATGGTACGGGCGGTTCTGGAACGCATCGCGTCCGTGGCAAGCAGCTTCCAGAAATAATTGGCAATGACCTCGGAGGTCTGCTCCACGGTGTTTGCGCCATAGTAGCCCTTGAAATTGCCCTCGTTGTCGAACATGGCTGCGCCGGTGGTAATGTTGCTGAGCACGATGTAGACATTGCCCGCCTTGTCCGCCAGCACACGCTGGGGCAGGAAGGTCAGGTCTGCGGAAAACAGCTCGGAGTCGGGCTTTGTGATCTCCAGCGTCACATTGCCCTCCCCATCACAGACCAGCACGCGCGAATTGTTTGTATCCGCGATGTAGATCAGGTCGGTTTCCGGCGAAACATACACACCCTCAGGATCTCTGAGCGTGGTGACAGAACCGTCAGGAAGCCGGAATTCCTCCATGATCTTCTCCGCCTTTGTCAGGTCGCTGTTGGCAACAACAAGCCGGTCATTGCCGGTATCGACGATGAAGAAGCGGTCATGGGCATCACGAAAAATATCACTCGGACCGGAAAGATCACTGATCCCAAGATCAGCACCATACACGCTGCGGTTTGCCAGATACCCTGCCTGTGACGGGATCGCTTCATTCCAGCGGTCGTAGTTGTACACATCATAATGCTCCTCAGCGGAAGCCATCAGGTTCATGCCGAAAGCGGCAGTCATCATAGCGGCAAGGACAGCAGTCAGGAGCGTTCGGATTCGTTTTTTCATAGGTACTCCCCTTTCTTAGTCCTTGATGCCGGAATGCGCCATCGTTTCAATGACATTCTTCTGGGCGAGCATGAAGATCACGATCGGCGGGATGAGCATGAACACAGCCGCCGCCATCGCCACGCCGGCTCTTGCAAGACCGGAGCTTGCCGCCTGCTGTACGACAGTGGGCAGGGTTTTCAGGGACTCCTTGTAAACGAGCGTACCGCCCTGAATGTTCCATGCCGCCTGAAATGCGAAAATGATCATGGTCATCAATGCGGGCTTCTGGTTGGGCATGACGATGCGCCAGCAGATGGTGAACAGGTTCGCCCCGTCCACCTTTGCCGCCTCGATCATGGCATCGGGAATGGTGGTCATGGACTGCCGCATGAGGTACAGACACATGGGGGATGCCACGGACGGCAGGATCAGTGCCCAGTAGGTGTCGATCATGCCGAGCTTTGCCATGACGATGTACTGCATGATGTAGATGACATTGCTCTGGTAGAGCAGGGAGACAACGATCACGCTGTTGAGGAATTTGCTGCCGGGGAATCTGCATTTTGCCAGCACAAATGCCGCCATGGATGCAAAAATGCACTGTGCCGTGGTCACGCACACTGTCACAAAGACGCTGTTGAACACATAACGGGAAAAGGGCACCCACATATCGGAAAGGGTTTCGAACATGTCCCGGAAATTGTCCAGTGTCGGATCAATGACATAGAGCTTTGGCGGGAACACGAACAGCTCATGCACGGGCTTGATGGACATGACACATGCCAGATAGATCGGCAGTGCCATGAATGTGCCGAGCAGGAGCAGGAAAATAAAGATCGCAACTGTGCCGCCGATCTTCTTGCCCGCCTGTCTGCTGGAGGCTTTCAGCTTGTTTGTATCAGTCATTCTTCAGCCCCCTTAGTCCATGTACTTGCTCAGCATCTTACTGATGAGCTTATTGACGAGGAACATGGCGATGAACAGCACCATACAGATCGCGGAGGCATAGCCCATTTCAAAACGTACCCAGCCGTAGTCATAGGCATGTGTCATAATGGTATGCGCCTTGTAATCGGTACTGGGAAATCCCACAAGGCTCTGTGCAACCGTACCGGCAGTGAAGGAGCTGACGATCTGCATGACTGCGGCAAACATCAGCTGCGGCCCCATAGAGGGAATGGTAATGTAAATCAACTCCTGCCAGCGGTTGCGGATGCCCTCAATTGCGCCGGCTTCGTACTGGGAACGGTCGATGTTCTGGAACCCTGCGCGCAGGGAGAGAAAGCCTGCACCGAGGGACAGCCAGAGCTGTACCACAATGGTGACACCGAGGATATATCTTCCGTCCGTGAGCCACTGGATGGGGGCGGTGATAATGCCGAGATTGAGCAGGACGGAATTGAGATAGCCGTAGGCATCGCCGCTGAAAATGAGCTGCCAGACGGTGTAGACATTCGCCATGGACGGTGCGTAGAAAATCAGGGTAAAGATGGTTTTGAGCTTCGGGT
>CALGTT010000340.1 GCA_937901485.1 uncultured Ruminococcus sp. | reverse complement strand
TAACGATGAAGGTAAAAAAATAACACTTTTGAGGAGTGATTTTTATGATGAAAAAAATGATCACATTACTGACTGTCCTTTCCTGTATCGCATCTATGGCGACAATGCCCACATCAGCAGAATTCGCTGTACTTCCCGACGGCACATGGGTGGAAGTCACTACTTCGCCGTTCGCAGGTATTATGATTGAAACAGACGGTACGGAGCTGACACAAGACATGGTGGATGATGTCGAAGGTTTTGAATTTCTCCAGACGTATGAATCTTTTACAAAAACTTATTGTTGGGGGAATTATGTAACAAATATTAAGCCGGAAAGCACCGCATTCATGCTTTCGACAGAAAAGGCATCCCCTGATCTGCTGACGAAGATTGGGCGTGAGCTGACGATGAAGCATGACTGCATCACAAACGTACATCTTGTAGAGCAATCGTGCTACAGATATCCTCGTGTAACACATACGTTTTCTATTAAAATGAAAACACAAGACCTGACATTCAATGAAACGGATTTTCCTGAATTTGCAGGTTCAACTATTTATGGCTCGAACGGAAGCTATACAGTTACACTCCCACAGGATAAAGGGCAGGAAATGCTCGAAACCTATACGCAGTATCAGCTTTATTGTTATTATAAAGAATTTGCTGATGAAATGAAAAATAAGTACGCAGAACAGCTCGGTTCTGTCAGTGCACTCTATAAAATAAATGCTTCAAACAGCAATAACACTGCTTATTCTGCGTTCTCTGTCTGGAACACCGCCGGCGACTCCAACACCGACGGCGCAGTTGACGCATCCGATGCCGCCGATGTCCTGACCATCGCCGCACAGAACGGCACGGGCGCAGGCATCAAGGCAACCTCCGCAAACGATGTCAACGCCGACGGCAATGTTGACGCATCCGATGCCGCCGCAGTCCTCTGCTACGCCGCCGCTCAGGGCACGGGCACAGAAGTGAGCTGGGTGGATATTCTCAGAAAGTAATGCGGTAAACAATGCTTTCCCGCGAAACAGAGACTTTCCGCATAGGTTGGCTTTCAAACGCGATCGTCAGCGCAGGCTCTGCGCATTTCCCTGTGATACCAAAAGCCCTCCGATCCGTTCGGGGGGCTGTCTTTTTGTACGGTAAACTGCATGTTTTGATTGACATTTTCGCAGGAATTCTGTATAATAGTAATAGATGTGCCGCACGGCACGGAATTCAGCGAAAAGGAACGGAATACTATGGAATTATACAAGATCCACATGGGAAAAGCCAAGTGCGCGGTCGATCTCGGTGACGGCAGCGAACGCGGCGAATATGTCAATCAGGACTACATCCTCCACACACTCGGCAGACCGCACCGGAGCATCAGCCTGATGTACTGCTACTACCCCCTCGATGAGGGCTTTCCGGGGCGTGCAAGCGTTGTCCATGTCCATCCCGATGTCAGCTTTGCGTGGGATTATCCCTATGACGATTATTTCACCTACAAGGGCGGTCTTGGCGGCAATACGCAGGACGAGCCGTTCAACTACATGCGCGAGATCCGCGCCCACGGTCAGGATGTGACACTGACGCTCACGATTGATCCGCATGTGTCCGATGCACACCTTGCCGCCATCGGGCAGGATCTGCGCCCGTTCGGACGGATATTCCTGCGCATCAACCACGAGGCGACCGGCAACTGGTTTTCCTTCAACAGACGCTGCACCTATCAGGAGGTCGCGGATTTCTTCGTGCGTGCCTCACGCATCATCAAGGAAAATGCCCCCAACGTGCAGACCATCATCTGCATCGGCGGCATCGAGGACATGAACAAAACGGAGATGGAAAAGGAAACGGAGTTTGCGCAGACCATCCCCGAAGCCGATATCTGGTCGGTGGATAAGTATATGGCTCTGCACTGGGGCTGGCCGTTCGATGTCGCGGAAACCGGCGGCACAAGCCACAGGCGCAGCAGGGTGCGCGAGATCTACGATATGACAAAGGCAAGCTATGCGCGGTTCTGCGCCCTCAACAGCGGCACGCCCAAGCCCATGGTCATGTCCGAGTGCAACGCGGACGGTGATGTCACGGGCGCGTATGAGCAGGCGGAGATGGTGCAGGAATTCTGCGATCTTCTGGAGGAGGACAACGCTGACTGGTTCACGGGCTTCACGTTCTACCAGTTCCGCGACAGGGGCAGGCTCGGTCTGGAGATCGAAGATCCCAACAACCCCGATGTCGGCATTGCACAGCCGGTGCTGGAAACATACAAGAAGATCATCCACAGCGAGCGATTCCTGCCGAAGATGACGCAGGGCGGGGAAGTACAGCTTCCCGTGACACTGCGCTGGGGCAGCTCCGAGGATGCCGAGGGGCTGGCAATTCCGCTGCATTTCGAGAAAAATCCGGTTTTCTGTGAGATCACGTTTGAGGACGAGGGCAACTACATGCTGGAGATCAACGGCTTCTGGTTCTACCGCTCCCCGAAGGCAAAGACCATTGACCTGATGTCTGCATTCTATCAGAAGCCCCTGACGGGCGCGTGCGATCTGACGCTCAGGCTCTTTGCACCGCCTGCCTCCGGCGAAAATGACCTCTCCATCGAGGACGGTCTGTTCAATTCCTACACGACCATTGAAAAAATGCCGAAGATACGAGTTCGGTTTGCACCGGTGGAGGAGTGAGCCACGGATTTCGTCCGTTCGCATCTGCAAAATGTTCTCATATTGCGCACACCTGTCCTCGCTAAAATGAAAAGTTTTTATGAACAATACTGTTCCTATCCAAAAAAGCCTTGACAAATTTTGAAAATGTTGTATAATTTATAGTAGGAATACAGTTCCGGCAGTCCGCGTTCTTACAAGATAGGTCTGTCCGAACGGCATAGGAGATGAGAATTTATGGGAATCATTGACAGTCTGAGCGGTGCAGGCCGCGGCGTAAGCGAAAAGGCAAGAAATGCTTCTGAGGTCAACAACCTCAAGAGAAAGATCCTGTATGAGGAAGAAAGAATCGTAGAGATTTTTGCTGATATCGGCAAGAAGTACTACAAGAATCCCGATGAGGACCGCACAGTCATGAAGGCTCTGTGCGATGACATCGACACAAGACGCAGACGTATCAAGAAGATGCGCTTTGAGCTGAACAGTATGCGCGGCTACAAGATCTGCCCCAAGTGCGATGCTGAGGTAAACGAAAAGTTCCAGTTCTGCGGCGTTTGCGGTGCAAGACTGCCCGATTCTGACGATGAGGATTTCACCTCTCTCGAATCCAACGACTACTACACCGAGAGCGACAGCTTCTTCAATGCTGACACGATCAAGAACTACTAATACATTTCACTGCCGTATCAGGGTTTCCTGATACGGCGGATTTTTATGTGAGGTGCTTATGACAAACCTACTGATCCGGCTTTTTGTCGGGAAACACGGAGATGTGCAGGATCCAAAGGTGCGCACGGCTTACGGTAAGCTTTCGGGCTGGGTGGGCATCGTCTGCAATGTCCTGCTCTGCCTTGGAAAATTTGCCGCAGGCTTATTGTCGGGCAGCGTTTCGATCATGGCGGATGCGGCGAACAATCTCTCCGATGCCTCGTCAAGCATCATCAGCCTGTTGGGATTCAAACTGGCTGAAAAATCCGCGGATGCGGAGCATCCCTACGGTCATGCCCGCTACGAGTATCTTTCCGGCTTATTGGTAGCGGTGCTGGTCATTTACATCGGCTTGCAGCTGCTGAAAAGCAGTGCGGAGAAGATCCTGCATCCGTCCCCTGTGGCATTTTCATGGATCGCCATTGGCGTGCTGGGTGCGTCCATTCTGGTAAAGCTCTGGATGATGCTGTTCAATCTGCGCGTCGGCAAACTTATCAGCTCCTCCACGCTGAAGGCAACCGCGGCAGACAGCAGAAACGACTGCATTTCGACCTTTGCGGTGCTTGCGGCGGCACTGATCTCACGGTTCACGTCACTGGAGCTTGACGGCTGGATGGGCATTCTGGTGGCAGTGTTCATCCTCTGGAGCAGTATCGGGCTGACGCGCGAGGCACTCAGTCCGCTATTGGGCAAAGCACCGGACGCAGAACTGACGGAGCAGATCCGGCAGCGCATTCTTTCCTATGAGGGCGTTCTGGGAACGCATGATCTGATGGTGCACGACTACGGCCCAAACCGGATGTTTGCG
>CALGTT010000339.1 GCA_937901485.1 uncultured Ruminococcus sp. | reverse complement strand
AGAAATTTACAATTGCCGTTGCCGGAACGGGCTATGTCGGATTGAGTATTGCCGTACTCCTTGCCCAGCATCATACAGTCTGTGCAGTGGACATTATTCCGGAAAAGGTCGCGCTCATCAATCGCAGAGAATCTCCCATACAGGACAAGGAAATCGAGGAATACCTTGCGGAAAAGCCGCTTGACCTGACGGCAACGCTTGACGCAGAGGATGCCTATGCAAAGGCGGATTTTGTTGTCATTGCTGCACCGACCAATTACGACAGCCGCAAGAATTTCTTTGACACCTCCGCGGTGGAGAATGTCATTGAAACGGTGATGCGCGTCAATCCCGATGCCATTATGGTCATCAAATCCACGATCCCCGTGGGCTATACCGAGTCCATCCGCCAGAAGACCGGCAGCCGGAATATTCTGTTCAGTCCGGAATTTCTGCGTGAAAGCAAGGCACTTTACGACAACCTCTACCCTTCCCGCATCATTGTCGGGACGGATCCTGCGGATGCACGGCTGACAGAGGCAGCGCATACCTTTGCGGCACTTTTGCAGGAGGGTGCGATCAAGGAGGATGTGGACACGCTGTTCATGGGCTTTACAGAGGCGGAGGCGGTCAAGCTCTTTGCGAACACCTACCTTGCACTGCGCGTGTCCTATTTCAACGAGCTGGACACCTATGCGGAGATGAAGGGGCTTGACACGCAGAAGATCATTGAGGGAGTCTGCCTTGATCCGCGCATCGGCGGACATTACAACAATCCGAGCTTCGGCTATGGCGGCTATTGCCTGCCCAAGGATACCAAGCAGCTTCTGGCAAATTATCAGGATGTGCCGGAAAATCTGATCGAAGCCATCGTGGAATCCAACCGGACGCGCAAGGATTTCATTGCCGACCGCGTGCTGCACATGGCTGGCTATTATGATTATGAGGACGACAACACCTACGACCGGTGCAAGGAAAAGCCCGTTGTCATTGGCGTGTACCGCCTGACGATGAAATCCAATTCAGACAATTTCCGGCAGAGCAGCATTCAGGGTGTCATGAAGCGCATCAAGGCAAAGGGCGCGTCCGTCATCATTTACGAGCCTGCGCTGGAGGACGGTGACACCTTCTTCGGCAGTACGGTGGTCAATGATCTGGAGAAATTCAAGCAGACCTGCAACGCCATCATTGCCAACCGCTATGATGCCTGTCTGGATGATGTGCAGGATAAGGTCTACACCAGAGATATTTTCAGACGGGATTGATGGTTTTTCTCTGTCCCTCCCCTTTTTGCGGAGCGATCGCTCCGCGTCATATTTCAAGTTTTTTCGTTCAACTCCAACAGGGCGTTTTCGCCCTGTTTTTTCTTTTTTCAAAAAACTTTTCAAAAACCCCTTGACAACTATATCGGAATGTGATATAGTATATATAACGGAATCCGATATAACGGGAACGGATAGAACGGAATCCGATAAAGGAGGTATGACATGAACTTCGGAAACGGCGCATTGACCGAGGCGGTCTATTATATCCTGCTGTCCCTGATGACACCGATGCACGGCTACGGCATTATGCAGAATGCAGAGGAGCTGTCGCACGGGAGAGTAAAGCTTGCGGCGGGAACGCTGTACGGTGCAATCAACACAATGCTGGAAAAGGGCTGGATCACGGCACTTCCCGGTGAAAAGAACAGCCGGAAGAAAGAATATGTGATCACGGATACGGGACGGGATGTCCTGCGGATGGAGATCGCACGGCTGGAAGAACTGGTGGAAAACGGGAAACGCATTCTGGGAGGAAACTGACATGAGAAAGAAAGTACACAAGTGGATCTGGGCATGGAACTTTGACAAGGAAGAGAAGTGGCTGAACGAAATGTCCGACAAAGGCTGGTCGATGGTGGGCTACAGTTTCTGCACCTATGAATTTGAGAAAACAGATTCGGAGAGATATACCTATCGGCTGGAATTTCTGAAAAACGAGCTGAACCATCCCGAGAGCCAGAGCTATCTGGAATTTCTGGAGGAAACCGGTGCGGAGCAGGTCGGCTCATGGGGCAGATGGGTCTATCTGCGAAAGAACCGCAAGCTCGGCAGCTTTGATCTGTTCTCCGATTACGAGAGCAAGATCGCACACCTCAAGCGGATCGTCTTCCTGTTTGTGCCGCTCGGCTTTCTGAATGTCGGTACCGGCATCAGCAACATCTCAATGGGAATAGAGAACAAAACATTCATCAGTCCGGCAAATTTCTGGGCAGGCTGTCTTTGTCTTTCGGCGGCACTGCTCCTCCTGTACGGCAGTTTTCGCATCTGGCGGAAAATCAAGAGACTGGAAAAGGAAAAGCAGATTTACGAATAATGAGCCGGAGGTATCCATATGAACAAACGAATGCGCAAAATCTGCCTTGCATCGGATTATGAAAAGATTGAAAACTGGCTGAATAAGCAGTGTGACAAGGGACTTGCAATGGTGTCCTTTGACCGATGGGGGCTGTACTATTTTGAAGAATGCAAGCCCTCGGAATACACATACCGTATGTATTTTATGAAGGATGCACAGAACGAAGCGGAAAACAAGCGATTTCTGGCATTTATGGAGGAGACGGGCGCGGAGCGCGTGGCAACTTCGGGACGCTGGGTTTTCCTCCGTCGGAAACGAGAACTGGGAGAATTTCAGGTATTTTCCGATCTGGACGGAAAAATCGCACACCTGCGGCAGATCTCCAAAGCAAATGCTTCTGTCATGATGATCTGTCTCATCAGTTTCATGTATCTTCCTACCCTGCTCTCCCACCTCAATGAAAGAGAAAATCCTTTGAAAACAATCATGCTTGTCATGATGGGAATTTCGTTTCTTTGCTATATTCCCTGCCTGGTTGTCTGCGTGAAAGGCGCACGGAAAATCAAAAAGCTGGAAAAGGAAAAGCAGATTTACGAATAATGTAAGCAAATCCCCCGAAATCTCGGGATTTGCAGACAGAAAGGAATATCACAGTATGAAAAAAGAAACATTACTGAGAATACTGCCGTCAATCGCATTTATTCTAACAATACTAAGCCTTGCTTTGCACAATGATATTACACTGATCAGCGCAGCAATCGTGATGGCGATATGTATTGTGATTAGTTTTGCAAAGACACAGTAAACATCATTTCACCGAACAGATCTGATTAAAACTAAAATCCCCCGAAACTTCGGGGGATTTTGATCATTCAGCGGTGGCTCACCATCCAGTGTGTAACAATAGACAAACCCCTTTGCCGCAGGCATTGGGGTTTGTCGTTTCAGAATTTCTCAACGCGTGAAAACATCTTTTGGCGCAAAAGAGGCTTATCTGCGCGTATCGCCAGCGGTGGCTCACCGCTCACCGCACGCCATATTCCTCACGGTATGCCAGCATCTTGTCGAGATATTCCTTACCAGGAACGATGTCGTTTCTGATGGCATCAATGATGTCCTCCATCGTCACGATCGGGTATACGGTCACGCCGAATTCTTCCTTGACTTCCTGCACAGCGGACTTCGCGCCCGTACCACGTTCCATACGGTCAACGGTGATCACCATGCCGGTCACATCCACATTTGCCGCACCCTTGAGCTTGGGCATGGACTCACGCAGCGCCTTGCCGGATGTCATCACATCATCAATGATGACAACCTTTTCGTCGTCCACCAGTGTCTTGCCGACAAACATGCCGCCCTCACCGTGATCCTTTGCCTCCTTGCGGTCGAAGCAGTAGTTCACATCAATGCCGAACTTGTTGCTCAGTGCCACAACGGTGGATACAGCAAGCGGAATGCCCTTGTAAGCAGGTCCGAACAGCGTTTCTACCGGAATATTGTTCGCATGGATGCACTCTGCGTAGTATTCACCGAGCTTTGCAAGCTGTGCGCCGGTCTTGTAGTTGCCGCAGTTGATGAAATAGGGCGCGATTCTGCCGCTTTTGAGGGTGAATTCACCGAAGGTCAGTACGCCGCATTCCACCATGAATTTGATAAAGCTTTCTTTGTAGTTCATTGGATTTTCCTCCTATATTCCGGGGTTTTCGCCCCTTTTTAACGTTTATGAAATGGTTTCTTCCAGCTTGTCCAGCTCTTTCATCCAGACATTCATGGATGCATCACTGGGCATACAGAAGCCCGTTCTGGGAGACAGTCCCACACTTCCAACGCCCACACCATCGGGCAGGCAGGAACGCTTGAACTGCTGGGTGAAGAATCTTCTGTAGAATGTTTTCAGCCACTTGAAGATCACAGCATCCTCATACTCCCCTGCAAAGGCGTGTTTCGCCATGCGGAAAATTTTCGACGGCGTGAAGCCGTGGCGGATGACATAATACAGGAAGAAGTCGTGAAGCTCATAAGGGCCGACCAGATCTTCCGTTTTCTGTGCGATCTTCCCCTGTTTGTCGGGGGGCAGAAGCTCGGGGCTGACGGGGGTGTCGAGAATATCGAACAGAATTTCGCTCAGCTCCTGTTCCGAATGCTCCGCTTCGTATCTCACAAGATGGCGGACGAGGGTTTTCGGGATCGAACCGTTCACGCCATAGTTGCTCATGTGGTCGCCGTTGTAGGTCGCCCAGCCGAGAGCAAGCTCGGAGAGGTCACCCGTGCCGACCACAAGACCGTTCACATCGTTGGCGATGTCCATGAGGATCTGTGTGCGTTCTCTCGCCTGTGCGTTTTCATAGGCGGCATTGCGGACGGATTCATCATGTCCGATGTCCTTGAAGTGCTGGCGCACGCTCTCCTCAATGCGGATCTCACGCAGAACAGAGCCGTATTTTTTCGCAAGCTCACAGGCATTCTGATAGGTGCGGTCGGTCGTGCCGAAGCAGGGCATGGTGATGGTGTGGATGC
>CALGTT010000338.1 GCA_937901485.1 uncultured Ruminococcus sp. | reverse complement strand
ACTGCCGTTTTGCGTCCTTCGGGATGTCAAACGGCAGTTTCTTTATGCATTCGGGCAACTGCTTCTCCAGTGCAAATTCATCGAGCTGTGACAGAATTCCATTTGTAACATCACACGGCGCTGTAACCAATCTGCTTGCGTTAAGATAAAAGAATCTGTGCCAGAAATCCACATAGGAGTTGAGGATAGAGTAGTGGTGCTCCTTGACTGCAATCAAGCCAGCCGCAATCAGTGCAACAAGATACTTCTTGCATTGATTGTTCGGAACAGCCATGTGCTTTGCAATTTCACTTAAGCGGTGCTTCCCTGTTGCAATCGCATACAGAATTGCATGATAAGATTCTGGGGTTCGGAACTGTTCGCTGAGCATCTGCGGCATCAGGCGGTACAGCATGGAGTCTGTTGATATCCAGTCATTCAGGTTATCGGAAAAGGATTTATTCTCATCATAATCATTCAGCAAAGCAGACATACCGCCTGTAACAGCACACAACCTTGCAACATTCTTGCATTGTTCGGCGATGCAGAAACAGTAAGGACGGCAGTATGAGTAAGAAAAAATTCTCCCCGCAGATCGTGATTCTCATTTTCACCGCTCTGCTGTTCGGTTTCTTCCTGCTTCTCCCGATGGTCACCATTCTTGCAAAATCCGTGTACGGCGATGATGGGGTGACACTGGAGTATTATACGCACCTGTTCGCAGGCGGGAGCATTTTCAAAGCGTTCCTCAACAGTGTCTTGGTTTCTGCGGCAAGCGGCATCATTACGACAGTACTTGCATTCATTCCGGCATATGCTGTGAACTACACCAACATTCATAAAAAAATTAAAAAAATAATTGCCGCACTGGTCATGCTCCCCATGCTGCTGCCAACTATCACCTATGGTTTTGCCATCATTTATTCCTTTGGCAAGCAGGGACTGATCACAAAGCTCTTTGGTACGCAGATCATTGATATTTACGGCGTTGCAGGACTGATTATCGGCTATGTGATCTACACCCTGCCCATCTCCTTTATGCTGATCAACAACACCATGGGATATATCGACAAGAAGTTCATGATCGTGTCCCGTGTGATGGGAGATGGCGTACTGAAAAGCTTTCTCAATACGATCATCATCCCCCTCATCAGCACATTTGCCATATCTTTCATCCAGAGCTTTACATTAAGCTTTACGGATTATGGCATCCCTGCGGCACTTGCAGGTAATGTCGATCTTCTTTCAACCAGACTCTACAATGAAATGCTGGGAAGTCTGCCGGATTTCAACACAGGATCGGCGATTTCCATCATCATGCTGCTGCCGTCCGTTTTGAGCATCTTCCTCATCACCTACCTGAACAGATATAATATCCGCTACAACAAAATTTCCGTGATCGAACTGACGAAAAACCATGCAAGGGACTGGACAGCTGGCATTCTCTCCGGCATCATCATCCTATGCATCCTGTCCGTATTTGCAGTCATTTTCCTGGTGCCGTTTGTGCACCAGTGGCCGTACCGCATGAATCTCACCATAGAGCATGTGACGGAGATTTTCTGTGATGATACACTGATGAGTGTTTACCGCAATTCCCTGCTTGTGGCATTTCTGACTGCCATGCTCGGTTCGCTGATTGTGTACAGCACAGCACTTGTTTCTGCAAGAAGGGGTGAACATCGCCATTACGGAAAGATTCCCGATACGGTATCCCTGATCACCAACACCATCCCCGGTATGGTGCTCGGTGTGGCGTATCTGCTTACATTCAGAGGAACATTTCTTCAGAATAGCTTCGCAGTACTCATACGGTGAGCGTATGGAAGAGATTGCAAAGCACGCAGGGCTTTCCTACAAGATCCTCCGCTTTCCCTACAACGAAATCCCCGATGCTGCTGTAATTGCAGAAGAAATTGAAAACGATCCCGATATTACCCATGTTTCCATGGTGCATTGTGAAACGACCTCGGGAATTCTCAATGACATTGCTTCCGTCGCAGAGGCGGTCAAGCGTTTTGGCAGAAAGTTCATTGTAGATGCCATGTCCAGTTTCGGCGGTGTGGAGATTGATATGACAGCTCTCGGCATTGATTTCCTCATCAGCTCCGCCAACAAATGCATTCAGGGCGTTCCCGGTTTTTCATTCATTCTCTGCCGCAGAAGTGAGCTTACAAAGTGCGAGGGCAATGCAGTCAGCCTTTCTCTTGACCTCTATGACCAGTGGAAGGGCATGGAAACGGACGGAAAGTGGCGTTTCACCTCTCCTACCCATGTGGTACTTGCGTTTGAAAAGGCACTTGCAGAACTGGAAGCAGAGGGCGGTGTTCCGGCAAGATTTGCACGTTACAGCGAAAATAACCGTATGCTGATCGAGAAGATGAGAAATCTTGGTTTCCAGACCTATCTTGATCACAACCAAAGTCCGATCATTACCACATTCCTGTATCCGGACAGGGCGGACTTCTCCTTTGAAGAAATGTACAGTTTCATCAAAGAAAGAGGCTATGCGATCTACCCCGGAAAGGTAACGGATGCTGATGTATTCCGGATCGGCAACATCGGTGAAATCTATCCTGAAGATATTGAAAAGCTCTGCGGTATTTTCGCGGAATTTCTCGCAAAGTAACAGAAAGGACATGAAACGCATGAACACAGCAAACAGAATTCAGCTTGCCGTATTTGACTGGGCAGGCACAACCGTGGACTATGGTTCTTCCGCACCGATGGTCGTATTTGAGGAAATTTTCCGCAACGTCGGAATTGCCCTCACCCGTGCACAGATCAACGGCCCGATGGGCATGGAAAAGAAAGCCCATATCCGCAGCCTTTTGTCCCTTGCATCCGCATCTGAGCAGTGGAATGCAGAATATGGCAGAAGCTGGAATGAAGAAGATGTCACAGCGCTCTACGAACAGTTTGAAGCACGTCTTGCACAGGTCGTGGCAGAATACAGCAAGCCCATTGCCGGCGTAGTGGAAACGATGGAACAGCTCCGGAAAATGGGTGTAAAGATCGGTTCAACCACCGGTTACAATGCAGAAATGATGCAGCATGTGATCCCCGCTGCATCCGCTGCGGGCTATACACCGGACTGTGTGATCACCCCCGATGTGACAGGACTCGGCAGACCAACACCCTTCATGCTCTTTGCGTGTATGCGGCAGATGAATGTATACCCGGTGACAAGTGTTGTTAAGATTGGTGATACCATTGCCGATATTCTGGAGGGCAAAAACGCCGGTGCGTGGAGCATCGGGATCCTGACAGGCTCGAATCTGCTCGGTCTGACGCAGGAGGAATATGACACCATGCATCCGGATGAGCTTGCACAAAGAAAGTGCGAAACTGCGAAAAAATATATGGAAGCCGGTGCGGATATGGTCATTGACAGCATCCGTGAACTGCCCGAAGCCATCACTGCTTTGAACATGAGAATGACAGGAATCCGGGAATAATTGCCATCAAATTTTACAAAGCCATCACAAAATAACAAAATTCTAATAAAAACATGCGATCCTGCCCCGTAAATTTCACGATGATTTTACGGGAGCAGGATTTCGTATTTTACGTTCATGCCGTATAATAAAATTGTACCAGAAAGAAAAGTACAAATAAAAAAACGAAAGAAGGATGGTTTATTATGAAATCAAGAAAGATCGCACAGGCAATTGCGGCTCTGGCACTCACTGCAGCAATGTTCACAGGCTGCGCAGGCACAAACACTTCCATCACTGTGATCTCCCGTGAGGACGGATCCGGCACAAGGGACGCTTTCACTGAGCTGATGGGCATTCTCGTGGATGATACGGACAATACCGCAGCAACCGCAGAAATCTCCAACAGCACCTCCGTCGTGATGCAGTCCGTGGTGGGCAATGAAAGTGCCATCGGCTATATCTCCCTCGGCTCCCTCAATGATGAGGTGAAGGCAGTCGGCGTGGACGGCGTGGCAGCAACGGCGGAGAACATCAATGATGGCTCTTATAAAGTCGCAAGACCGTTCAACATTGCCACAAAGGAAGGCATCAGCGAGCTGGCAGCGGATTTTGTGACCTATATCCTGAGTGCGGACGGTCAGGCGATCATTGAGGAAGAGGGCTATATCTCGGTATCCGATGCAGAAGCCTACACTTCCGCAGGACTGACCGGAACGATCGTCATTGCAGGCTCGACCTCCGTTGCACCTGTGATGGAAGTGTTGGCGGATGAGTATAAGGCTCTGAACGAGGGCGTGACCATCGAGATCCAGCAGACAGGCTCCAGTGCCGGCATGACCAGCACCATCGAGGGGGCATGTGATATCGGCATGGCATCAAGAGATGTCAAGGACAGCGAAATGGCAGAGGGGCTGATCCCGACAGTGATTGCGATGGACGGCATTGCAGTGATCGTAAATCACGAAAATGCTGTAGAAAACCTGACCTCCGAACAGATCCGGGGCATCTACACCGGTGAGATCACGGACTGGAGCGAGATCCAGTAAGCTCTGAAAGGACGATACGATGCACAAATACAAAGAAACCATCATGCACGGCGTGTTCCTCCTGTCCGCCTGTATTTCGGTGATCGCAGTCATCACGATCTGCGTGTTCCTGTTGATGAACGGCATTCCGGCAATTGCAGAGATCGGCGTGTTCGATTTCCTGCTGGGCAGAACATGGAAACCGCTGGAAAACGAATTCGGCATTTTTCCGATGATCGTGGGCAGCCTGTACGTCACCGCCGGTGCGATCCTCACCGGCGTGCCGATCGGACTTTTGTGTGCAGTCTACATGGCGAAATTCTGCCCGAAACGGCTCTACCAAATCCTGAAACCTGCAATCGAACTCATGGCAGGTATTCCCTCCATCGTGTACGGCTTCTTCGGGCTGATGGTGATCGTCCCCATGATGCAGAATATCGCAGGCGGCAGCGGCAAGAGTATGCTGACTGCTTCCCTGCTGCTTGGCATGATGATCCTCCCGACCATCATCGGTGTTGCGGAACCAGCTTATAACGCTCGTAGCGCTCGAAGTTCTTCACTTCCAGCTCATCCGGCTTTAAGTACAGGGAGTTGACGATATTGTGGGTTCTCTTGCCCTCGGTGCGACAGCGGAGAGAAGCGTGTTTTTCGCCACACTTCCCGCAGCAAAGACGGGCATCATGGCAGGCGTGATCCTCGGAATCGGCAGAGCCATCGGGGAAACCATGGCAGTCGTGATGGTCTGCGGCAACCAGAGCGTCCTGCCCAATGCCATCACCTCCGGCATCCGTACCCTGACTGCGAATATCGTACTGGAAATGGGCTATGCGGCGGATCTGCACCGTGATGCACTGATCGCCACGGCAGTGGTGCTGTTCGTGTTCATCCTGCTGATCAACACGCTCTTTTCCGTGATCAAAAACCGCTCGAAAGACTGAGGTAAACTATGGAACTTGCCAAAACAACAACACTTCCGCAGAATGCACAGACGGCTGCATCCCCTGCGATCAATACCCGTACATGGAAACAGAAGCTTCGGGAATACAGAACACAGCCCCTTTCACTTTTTTTGAAAATCCTCATGCTTCTGTCCGTGGTGATCTCCGCAGGTGTGCTTCTCCTGCTCATCGGCTATATTCTCATCAAGGGCATTCCGGCACTGATCGAATACTGCCCGTCCATTTTTGCATGGGAGTACAGCAGTGAGAATGTCTCCATGACACCGGCGATCATCAACACTGTAATTATGACCGTGCTGACGCTCATTCTCTCCGTTCCGGTGGGCATCTTTGCGGCGATCTATCTGGTGGAATACGCAAAGCGTGGCAGCAGACTTGTGAAACTCATCCGCATTACGGCGGAAACGCTCTCCGGCATTCCGTCCATCGTCTATGGACTGTTCGGTTATCTGCTTTTCGTCATCACACTGGGAATGGGCTATTCCCTGATTGCCGGAGCGGTGACATTGGCGATCATGATCCTCCCCCTCATCATCCGTACAACGGAGGAAGCACTGCTGTCCGTACCGGATTCCTATCGTGAGGGCAGCTTCGGACTCGGCGCAGGACGGCTGCGGACGGTATTCACGATCGTCCTCCCCAGTGCCGTCCCGGGCATTCTGGCAGGCGTGATTCTTGCCATTGGCAGAATCGTCGGCGAGAGTGCGGCTCTGATCTTCACCGCAGGCACATTTGCCGCTGTTCCCGACAGCCTGATGGATTCCGCAAGAACGCTTTCCGTGCATATGTATGCACTGCTGTCCGAGGGACTCTACACGGATCAGGCACATGCGGCGGCGGTCATCCTGCTGGTGCTTGTGGTCGGCATCAACGCATTATCGGTCTTTGCAGCAAAAAAACTGACAGGCAAAAGCGAATAAGGAGAAATACCATGGATAAATTCACCATCCGCAATATGAAGCTCTGGTACGGCGATTTTCAGGCACTCAAGGGCATTGACCTGAACCTTGCCGCAAACGAGATCACCGCATTCATCGGTCCGTCCGGCTGCGGCAAATCCACCCTCCTCAAATCCCTCAACCGCATGAATGATCTGGTTGCCGGATGCAGGATCACGGGTGAGATCCTCCTTGACGGGGAGGACATCTACGGCAATATGGACATCAACACGCTCCGCAAGCGTGTGGGCATGGTTTTCCAGAAGCCGAATCCCTTCCCCATGAGCGTCTATGACAATATCGCCTATGGACCGAGAACGCACGGCATCCGGTCAAAATCGAAGCTTGACGAGATCGTCGAAAAATCCCTGCGTGATGCGGCGATCTGGGATGAGGTCAAGGATCGTCTGAAGAAAAGTGCACTCGGACTTTCCGGCGGTCAGCAGCAAAGACTCTGCATCGCAAGGGCACTTGCTGTTGAGCCGGAGGTGCTGCTCATGGACGAACCGACCTCCGCACTCGACCCGATCTCAACTTCCAAGATTGAAGATCTGGCGGTCGAGCTGAAAGAAAAGTACACCATCATCATGGTGACGCACAACATGCAGCAGGCGGCGAGAATTTCCGATCAAACGGCATTTTTCCTGCTCGGCGATATGGTGGAATGCGGCAGGACGGAGGAACTCTTCTCCATGCCGAAGGACAAACGCACAGAAGATTACATTACAGGACGTTTCGGATGATGGGAGGATATTATGAGAATACACTTTGATGAAATGCTTTCCATGCTGCACATGGAAATGATCAGAATGGGTACGCTCTGCGAGGATGCCATCACCTGTGCTGTCAAGGCATTGCTCGATAACGACGCAGAAATGGCGGAGAATGCATTTGCGGCGGAGCGTGCGATTGACGAAAAGGAACGGGAGATCGAAGCCCTCTGCATGAAGCTTCTGCTCCAGCAGCAGCCGGTTGCCACCGATCTGCGTACGGTTTCCTCCGCGCTGAAGATGATCAGCGATATGGAACGTATCGGCGATCAAGCAGCGGATATTGCCGAAATGACGGGATTTGTCGGTGGCGAGCATACTTTCGGCAAGGTGCACATCAAGGAAATGGCACTCGAAGCCATTGCGATGGTGACGGACAGTCTGCAATCCTTTGTCGATCAGGATCTTACCGCTGCACAAGCAGTCATGGCGGCAGATGACAAGGTGGATGCCCTCTTTTCCGAGGTACGCCGTGAGCTGATCGCTCTGATCGCCGAACAGCCCGAACACGGCGAAGCCTGCATTGACATTCTGATGATCGCCAAATACCTCGAACGCATCGGCGACCATGCGACCAATATTGCTGAATGGGTGGAGTTTTCCATCACCGGATGCCATCATGATGCAGAGGTAGAAGCATGATCTATATGCTCGAAGATGATGATAATATCCGGAATTTTGTTCTCTATGCCTTAACCAGTGCCGGTATGGAAGCAGAAGGCTTTGCGCATCCGGAGGATTTCTGGAATACGGTCAATCTTAGAGTTCCCTCTCTGATTCTGCTCGATGTGATGCTTCCGGAGGAGGACGGTCTGCAGATTCTTGACAAGCTTCGCCGCCGCAGTGATACGCTCCGTATTCCGGTGATGATGCTGACAGCGAAATCCACGGAATACGACAAGGTCATTGCCCTCGATCGTGGGGCGGATGATTATCTGGTCAAGCCATTTGGCACAATGGAATTGATCTCCCGTATCCGTGCGCTGCTGCGTCATTCCGAAATGCCGCAGGATACGGAGGAGTATCGCTGCGGCGGACTTTCCATATTTCCGAAGCGGCATCTGGTGATAGCAGACGGCGCAGAAGTCGTTCTCACGCTCAAAGAGTTTGCCATTCTGTTCCTGATGATACAGCATCGGGGAAAAGTCTATACCCGTGATGAGCTTCTGTCGGAGGTCTGGGGCTATCAGTTTGACGGAGAAAGCCGGACGGTCGATGTCCATATTCGGACGCTTCGTGCAAAGCTGGGTGACTGCGGCAAATTCATTGAAACCATTCGTGGCGTAGGCTATCGCTTTTCGGGCAGGGAGTAATCTATGACAAACAGAATTTTTCGCAGTATGATGAGTATTGCGGTGTCCGTAATGCTGCTTTGCAGTATATTCCTGATTGGGATACTGCATGAACATTTCACGCAGCAGGTCATGCAGGAGCTTCGCAGTGAAGCACGGCTGATCTCTGAGGGAATCCGCATCGGCGGCAATGCATATCTTACAGAAATCGCTGACGGCAAGAACAGAGTAACTCTCATCAGTACGGATGGTACTGTCCTTTTTGATACGGATGGGAATATTGCAGAGATGGAAAACCATCTCGATCGCACCGAGGTGCAGGAAGCTTTTTCCTCCGGCGAGGGAGAAGCGAGCCGCATATCCGGTACGATCGGCAAAAAAACACTGTACTATGCACTTCGTCTGGAGGATGGCAAAATCCTGCGGATCGCTGCTGAAACAAGAGCCGTCTGGACGCTGGTGCTGGGGGTTATTCATCCTCTGGTGATGGTGCTGATCATTACGGCAGTTCTTGCAGCATTTCTCTCCAGAAAACTTGCAGAGCGGATTATTGCACCTGTGAATCAGCTGGATCTGAATGATTCCGAACTGGAAGAACCCTATGAGGAGCTTGCGCCTTTTGTGAAAAAAGTCCGTTCCCAGAATGCGGACATCCGCAGGCGGATACAGGAATCGGAACGGCGGCAGACTGAATTTTCCATCATTACCAAGCATATGCAGGAGGGCTTTCTGATCGTGGATGCAAGTTATGAAGTGCTGTCCTGCAATCCTGCTGCGCTGCATATTCTGAGCAGTACACAGGAGGATGCGATCGGGAAGAATCTGCTTTCGCTCAATCGCAGTACACAGCTTCGTACAGCACTGGAAACGGCTCTGAACGGAGTACACAATGAACAGCAGATGGAGCAGGATGCACGGGAATTGCAGATCATCGCCAATCCTGTCACTGCCGCCGGCAAGGTGATTGGCGTGATCGTTATAATACTGGATATGACAGAAAAGATTCGCAATGAGCAGATACGGCGTGAATTCACTGCCAATGTATCCCACAAACTGAAAACGCCGCTGACCACGATCTACGGGATTTCTGACATGCTGTGCAGCGGCATGGTAAAGGAAGCGGATGTCAAAGGCTTTTCTGAAACCATCCGCAGCGAGTCACAGCGGATGATCCGGCTGATCGAGGACATCCTGCGGCTGTCTCAACTTGACGAGGGAAATGCGGACGGATCAACGGAAGTGATCTCTCTGCAAACACTTGCACAACATACAGCAGAACGGCTTCGTTATGCAGCAGAGCAGGCGGATGTGACGCTTTCCATAGGCGGAGAGGACGCACGGATACAGGGAATTCCGGCAGTGCTGGAGGAGATGCTGTACAACCTCACGGACAATGCCATCAAGTACAATCATGCAGGCGGAACGGTAATGATCCGGACAGGCAATGAGAACGGACACAGCTTTATGGAAGTGGAAGATACCGGCATCGGCATTCCCGAAGCAGAACAGGAACGTGTCTTTGAACGCTTCTATCGGGTGGACAAGAGCCATTCGAGAAAGATCGGCGGCACGGGGCTGGGGCTTTCGATCGTAAAGCATGGGGCAATGCTGCACAGTGCAAAACTCATACTGAAAAGCAAAGTCGGGGAAGGTACGGCTGTGAGAGTTGTGTTCTGAAACTGAACAGGCTAAAAGGAACATGATTTTTCATGAAAAAGGAAATCTCTGATATGTTCTTCATCAATAAGATGGCTGTGTCCAAGCGGAATAAGGAATTCTGGACAAGATGAAAACTACCGTCATCGGGCGGTAGTTTAGTCTGT
>CALGTT010000337.1 GCA_937901485.1 uncultured Ruminococcus sp. | reverse complement strand
AGTAGGCGGCAGCGTTGAAGGCAAGGGCAAGGTAGGTCTTGCGGATGCGTCCGTGCAGGCTCGCGGCGGCGATCGGGTGCTTGGCAACGGCGACCAGACCGGAGGTATTGCGGTCAAGGCGGTGCACGGGGCGGAACGTCAGCTCCGGAAACCGCGCGGCAAAGGCATTGCCGAGGGTATCCGTGCGGTGGTTCAGACTCGGATGCACGGGCATTCCGGCGGGCTTGTCAAAGACCAGAAGGTCGGCATCCTCAAACACGACCGGCACACGAAGCTCCGGATTCGGCGCGATCGCCGTGGTATCCGCGATGTGCAGGCGGATGGTATCGCCGCAGTGCACCGTGTCAATGCTCCGGATGGACTGACCGCCGCAGGTCATGCCGTCAGGCATATGCTTGAGCTTTGCGATCTGCCGCCGCGACACGCCGCAATCCTGCCGCAGAAAGGTATCAAGCCTGCACGGCTCTGTGCGCTTCATGGTAAATTGCAGTATGGGCATGTTCTTCCTCCTCACGGATGCAGATCTGTATAAATAGTGTATAGTCCGTCACCAGATACGGCAGCAGGAACGGGATCGTCACCACGGGCAGTGCCGCCGGCAGGTAGCCGAGGACGAGCCGCAGAAGCTCCGCATGATGTCCGCGCAGGACGCGGCAGGAACGCCGGATATCCGCAAACGGCGAGCCGTTCGGATCGGCGGCGAACAGATACGGCACAGCGGCAAGTCCGATGCAGAAGCGGACATACCAGAATGCACCCGCCGCCGCCAGACACAGACATTGTGCCGTCAGAAACAGCGCAAAGCCGCCGTCCGCCGCGCCTTCCGCTTCATGGAATGCATACTCCGCGCCCAGCAATCCCAGCGCAAGCGGCAGCACTGCCGCAAGGCGACACAGCTCCACGCGCAGAAAATACCACGCGGCGCGAAGAAGTGCGTCAGTGCCGGTAAAAAACGTTCTCTCCTCCCCCAGCTCCGTCAGATCGGTGAACCAGCCGCAGGTGCGGCACTGCAGGGGGAGCAGAATGATGAAGCGCAGGACTTCCCAGAGCACGGAATATGCCGTCCACAGCGGAATGCCGCCGAACAGCAGCTCCTTCGGGGTAAAGCAGCCCTTTGCAATGAGCAGACCTGCCAGAACATCCGGCACAAGCCGGAAGAACAGCCATGCCGCAGGATAGCGGAGGGATTCGCGCAGGACGCGGCGATATCTGCCCCGTATCGTGCGCTTGGTACATGCACGCAGTTCGCGGAAATTCATAGGACACGCTCCTTATTACTATAGATGTAAGGACGGCGGTTTGCCGCCTATGTAACAAGGAGCACCCATTCAGTTTCTGGAGTAGGGTGTCATGCCGAGAATCTCAAATGCCTGTGACCTCTGCCACATCTGGGCAGTGAACATGATCTCATAGCCCTCGCCCGGCTCACAGCTCAGCTCCTGCGCGGAAAGCTTGGGCAGTCCGAAGCAGGTCAGCATATTGGTAATGACTCCGGCGTGGGTGATGACGGCGCAGTGGTCAAGATCGTTCTCCATCATGTCCATCAGCATCCGGTGCAGTACCTCGTAGCTGCGCATACACAGCTCCAGCGTGCTCTCGCCGCCGGGCGGACGCACATCCGGTGAGCCGCCTCTGAGCCACTGCTTGTAGTCCTCGCGATGGATCAGTTCATCGACGGATTTGCCGTCAAATTCGCCGAAATTCAGCTCGCGAAGCTCCTCACAGGTGTACAGCTCCGTTTCCGGAAACAGGATCTCCGCCGTTTCCGTACAGCGTTTCAGCGGACTGCTGTAGACACGCTGCACGCGCGGATATTCGTACAGATCCAGCTTGCTGCAAAGCTCTGCCGCGCCCTTGTCGGAAAGGGAGTAGTCCGTGCTTCCGATGTAAATGCCCTTTTCATTCGCCGCGGTGCGTCCGTGACGAATCAGACTCATTCGATAACCCTGCATATTGATTTCCTCCTTTATGTCCTGTTTGTGCTAAAAATATGTCAATTTTTTATATTTCTTGTGTTTTTTCACAGTATTTGATGAGAAATAAACTCAAAATTTAAACAAACTGCCGCTTTACAAATAGTATAATCTGCGCTATAATATAAATGTAGGAAAAATTGAAATACAAGAAAGGAGCATTCCATTCATGAATACAGATTTCCCAAGAATCATCGCGCTGCAGCGCAAGGAACGGCAGATCAGCCAGAAGCAGGCGGCAGCGGATCTCGGCATTTCGCAGGCATTGCTTTCCCATTATGAAAAGGGCATCCGTGAGTGCGGTCTGGACTTTCTGGTCAAGATCGCGGACTATTACAATGTATCCTGTGACTATCTGCTCGGCAGAACACCTGAACCGGAGGGCAAGACCATCACAATGGAAGAAATTCCGGATGATGACGGCAACAACAGTATGCCCAGCCCCGAAGTAGTGGCATTCAACCGCAAGATCATCAACAATTCCATCAGCCTGCTGTTCTCTCTGGCACAGAAAGCCAACAGCATTACGCTGATCAAGGAAATCTCGTCCTACCTGATGCTTTCCGTCTACAAGCTGTTCCGCATCGTGTACAACGCTAACCCTCACAATGACCAGAAGCTGTTCTCCGTGCCGAAGGTCGTGGCAAATGACGATTCCAGCGCGATCGTGTGCATGAACGAAGCCAACATCAAGGCGGCATCGAGCGGCATTCCGATCGGTGAAAATGACTGCGTGACGAATTCCGATATCCTGTATCTCACAACATCCATTCTGTCCCAGTCCTATCCGGAATACTCCTCCTCCCTGCTGATGCTCATTAAAATCAGTGAGGACAGCATTCACAAGAAGAGAAACGCGTAAACAGCTACCTTATTATTGTACCACATTTTTACGGAAATGAAAAGTGGTTTTGAAAAATTTTTTCAGCTATGTTTTCCCCTGTCCCAATATCATGTTATATGCATTCCGGACAGGGGTAATTTTTTATGCGAGGTAAGACGATATGCGAAAACTGAAAGGTATCCGGCTTGCGCACGAAAAGCGCACAGCCGAAAGTGCATTTGTGACTCTGCCGCCGCCGCAGAAGGTCTGCATCCCGATGTCCATGCACATGGGTGTGCCCTGTGAGCCGGTGGTCAAAGTCAGGCAGCAGGTCAGCGTCGGGGAATGCATCGGTACAAGTGATGCATTCTTTTCGGCTGACATTCACGCAAGCGTATCCGGTACGGTCACGGCGATCACAGATTACCGCATGGCGAACGGCAATTACTGCAAGGCGGTCGAGATCGAATCCGACGGACTGATGACACCCTATGCCGGACTGAAACCCCCGTCCTGCAATACCCGCGAGGAATTCATTGAGGCTGTCCGCAGAAGCGGTGCGGTGGGACTCGGCGGCGCGGGCTTTCCGACACATTTCAAGCTCACGCCGAAGAACAAGATCGAATTTCTCATCATCAATGCGGCTGAATGTGAACCCTACATCACCTCCGATGACCGCACGATGCAGGAAAAGCAGAACGAGATCATCGGCAGTATCCGCCGCGTGATGCGGCTTCTGGACATTCCGGAATGCTTCATCGGCGTGGAGGAAAACAAGCCGCAGGCGATCAAGATCCTCACGGAATGTGCCGAAAAGGATGATGCCATCACCATCGTGCCCCTGCCGCTGATCTATCCGCAGGGCGCGGAAAAGGTCATGATCTACAACATCACGGGGCGCATCGTGCAGGAGGGACAGCTCCCCTCCGATCAGGGCGTGATCGTGATGAATGTCTCGACCATGGCGTTTCTGGAGGAGTATTTCCGCACGGGGATGCCGCTGGTGTCGCGCAGTCTGACCATTGACGGGGATGCCGTCGGCAAGCCCTGCAATGTGACCGTTCCCGTGGGCACATCCATCCGCGAGGTGCTTGAATATGCCGAATGCCGCTTTGAGGATGTGCGCCGGCTGATCGGCGGCGGCCCGATGATGGGCGCGGGACTGCCGTCCTTTGACATGCCCGTCACCAAGACAAATAACGCAGTTCTGGCGTTTACCAAGGATAAACCGGCAGTCACGACTGCCTGCATCCGCTGCGGCAGATGTGTGAACGTCTGTCCGCTGAACCTCATGCCCACGGCAATGGAGCAGGCATACCGCCGCCGCGATAAGGCGGAGCTGGAGGCACTGCACATGAACCTGTGTATGCTCTGCGGCTGCTGCAGCTATGTATGTCCGGCAAATCGTCCGCTGGTGGAAAGCCACCGGATGGCAAAAGATTTCCTGCGTCAGAAATAAGGAGGCGGATGATGAACAAATTACATATTGCAGTTTCTCCCCATATCCGGGACGATATCTCCACACAGAAGATCATGCTCCTCGTCATCGGTGCACTCGTGCCGGCGGCAGTGGCAGCATTCATTCATTTCGGCTGGCGTGCACTCCTGCTCATGGCGTTCTGCATGGTCTTTTCGATGGCTTGCGAGGGCATCTGCCGGCAGGTCATGAAGCGCGAACAGACCATTTCCGACGGCAGTGCGGCACTGACGGGACTTCTGCTTGCCATGAATCTCCCCGTCACGCTCCCCCTCTGGCAGGCGGCACTGGGCTGTTTCATCGCGATCGTCATCGTCAAGCAGCTGTTCGGCGGTCTGGGACAGAATTTCGCCAACCCTGCCATCACTGCAAGAATCGTGCTGATGGTGTCGCTCACGCCCTCCATGACGCACTGGATCGCACCGCAAACGGCGGCGGGCAATGCGTTCAGCTATGATGCCGTATCCTCTGCAACGCCCCTTGTATCCGGCACGGCATCCATTACGGATCTGTTCTGGGGCAGTACGGGCGGCTGTCTGGGTGAGACTTGCGCGGCGGCACTCATTTTCGGCGGGCTGTTCCTCATTTTCATGGGCATCATCTCCCCTGTTACGCCCTTCGCTTTCCTCGGCACAGTGGCGATCTCCACACTGATCGCGACCGGCAGTACCTACGAGATGGTCTATCACCTGCTGTCCGGCGGTCTGCTGCTCGGCGCCTTCTTCATGGCAACGGACTATGTGACTACGCCCATCACTGCAAAGGGCAAGCTCATTTTCGGCATCGGATGCGGTCTGCTGACCTTCCTCATCCGGTTCTACGGCAGTTTTCCGGAGGGCGTTTCTCTGGCGATCCTGCTGATGAACATTCTCACCCCGTACATCGACAAATTCACCATGTCCCATCCGTTCGGCGCGGTTTCCAAAAAGGAGGCGAAGTGATGCAGAAGATCCTTCCTTCCCTCGTTCTCATGCTGGTCTGTGCGGTGGTCTGCGGACTGCTGGCGGCGGCAAATGCCGTCACCAAGGATAAGATCGCACAGGCGGAGGCTGACAAGGTGCAGAAAAGCCTGACTGCCGTATTCGGCGAGGACACCTACACGGAACTGCAAAACACCGTGGAGGGCATCACTGCCGTATACCAGAAATCTGACGGGCTGATGATTTACGACATCACTGCGGACGGCTATGCCAAGGGCGGCATCCGGGCACTCATTGGCATAAATGCCGATGGTACAGTAGCAAGTGTGGGCATCGTTTCCCTTGCAGAAACACCGGGACTCGGCACAAAGATCAACGACCCTGCGTATCTTGCACAGTACGAAGGCACAGAGGGCGCAAAGGACGCGCCTGATGCGATCTCCGGCGCGACCTATTCTTCCAGGGGACTGCGCAATGCGGTGGACCTGGCAACTAACGCATTCCATCAGACAAAGGAGGTGGAGTAATGGCTGACAAAAGCTATCTCAAGGAATTTACCAAGGGCATTATCAAGGAAAATCCCACACTCGTGGGACTACTGGGTATGTGTCCGACGCTTGCCGTCACCACACAGGCAGTCAATGGTCTGGGCATGGGACTGGCAACGACCTTTGTACTGGTCGGCTCGAATCTGGTCATTTCCCTCCTGCGCAAGGTCATTCCGCAGACGGTGAAGCTCCCCTGCTACATCGTCATCATTGCCGGCTTCGTGACACTCATTGAGTTCCTCATGCACGGCTTTCTCCCCGACCTCTACGATGCACTCGGCACATTCCTCTCCCTGATCACCGTCAACTGCATCATCCTCGGACGTGCGGAGATGTTCGCCTGCAAGAACAAAATCCTCCCCTCCATCCTCGATGGTCTGGGCATGGGGCTTGGCTTCACACTTGCTCTGTTCCTCATGGGTTCGCTCCGTGAGATCTTCGGCGCGGGCGCGTGGATGGGGCTGAAGCTGCCCGAAACCTTCCCGACACTGACGATCTTCGTTCTCCCTGCCGGCGGCTTTTTTGTCCTCGGCTGTGTGATCGCGGCGGTTTCCAAGCTCTCAAAGAAAAAAGCACCTGCCGGCGTTGGCTGTGCAGGCTGTCCGAATGCAGCTGCCTGTCACGGCGGATGCGGCACTGAAAAGGAGGCAGAGGCATGACCGTATTGCAGACAATGGTTTCCGTCATGCTTGCGGCGATCCTGACGGATAACTATGTACTTTCCAAATTCATGGGCATCTGCCCGTTTTTAGGCGTTTCCAAGAAGCTCTCGTCCAGTCTGGGCATGGGCGCAGCGGTCATTTTCGTTATGGCATGTGCGGCGGCTGTGACCTACCCCGTGTACCAGCTGCTGGTGCATTTTGATCTGGCGTACCTCCAGACGGTAGCGTTCATCCTCATCATCGCGCTGTTTGTACAGCTCGTGGAGATCATCATGCGCAAGCTCCTGCCGCCCCTGTACAAGGCTCTGGGCGTTTACCTGCCCCTCATCACCACCAACTGCGCAGTGCTCGGCGTGACGCTCAACAACATTGATGACGGCTACAGCTTCGGGCTGTCCGTCTGGAATGCCGTCTGCGTGGGCATGGGCTTCACGCTCTCGCTCATCATCTTCGCAGGCGTGCGCAGTAAGCTCGAAACCGCGGATATTCCGGAAACATTCAAGGGAATTCCGGCAACTCTGATTGCCGCATCCATCGTATCCCTGAGCTTTTCGGCATTTTCCGGCATGATTTAAGGAGGCGGACATGGATATTGTACTTCCCATCCTGATCTTTGCCGGCATGGGACTGCTTGCCGGCATCCTGCTGACGGCGGCATCGTCCTGTTTTGCGGTCAAATCCGATCCGACCAAGGAACGCATCACCGAGGCACTCCCTGGCGCAAACTGCGGCGCGTGCGGCTTTGCAGGCTGTGCGGATTATGCGGACGCGATCGCGGAGGGCAGAGCAGAACCGAATCTCTGCAAGCCCGGCGGCGCAGAAGCGGCGGCAAAGATCGGCGAGATCCTCGGCAAGACCGTCACTGCGGCAGAGCCGGAAGTCATGGCGATCCACTGCAGCGGCACATGCGATGCCACGGATACCTTTTATGACTACAAGGGCACACCGACCTGCCGTGCGGCAGCGGCGTATTACGGCGGCAGCGGCATGTGCGCCTACGGCTGTTTAGGTTTCGGCGACTGCATGGCAGTCTGCGAGGAAAACGCGATCTGCATCAAGGACGGCATCGCGCACATCATCGAAAGCCGCTGTCTTGCCTGCGGCAGATGCGCATCGGCATGTCCGAAGCACCTGCTTTCCCTGCGTCCGGCATCCAATCCCGTCACGGCGGCATGTTCCTCCAAGGCAAACGGCAAGGCGACCAAGCTTGCGTGCAAAAACGGCTGTATCGGCTGTAAGATGTGCGAGAAGAAGTGTCCGAACGGTGCGATCACCGTGCAGGACTTCCATGCTGTGATCGACTACAGCAAATGCACCGGCTGCGGCATCTGCGCGGATGCATGTCCGGTCAAGGTGATCCGGAAATAAAGTCAATCCCTCGTTCTGCGCTGAACGGGGGATTCTCTTCTGCCCCGCTTCATTCCGCATCTTCCCGTCCACGCTAAAAAAATTCACAGATTCATCCGATCAATTTTCCGTTGTCTTATAATATGTATTGAATATGTATTGATTATTTCAAATCGTGATTTTACAAAATATTCATGAAAATTTACACGTTTTCGTAAAAATCGGGAAAATTTCGTAAAAATCAGATATAAAAATATAGTTTCAGAGATAATTGTGTATTGAAAGAAGAAGCAAAATGGAGTAAAATATAAAAAACAACAGAACACTGATCCGGATCGTGCGAAAGTCCAGCGGAGCTTTCCCCTCTCATCGTTCCGCAGATTTTCTCGGATAAAGACTTGTTGTAGAAAAATTAAATCTTTTAACTAAGCGCAGTGGGAGTCAGATCCCAGTTGAACGATTTGATTTTTCAAAAAAACGTATCAGCTTGCAGTGCAGATGAGTTTCACTCATAAAATGAGCTGTACATTTTTACCTTCCTCTTTATGAAAACTTCCGACATCAGGTCGGGAGTTTTTATTTTGTGCAGAAAATGCGGAAACAAGATCGGACGGCACATGATGTACCGTCCGATTTACTTTATTTCAACGCTTTATCTTTCGCCGCGCTTATTCCTGATTTCTCGCCGCGATGTATTCTGCAAGGGAATCCGTGCCGCCCGTGCCGCTGTATGCCGCATACTGGAGCACAAGAGCTGCATCGGCAGCGTCGATCTTGCCATCCTGATTTACATCAGCCGCCGTTTCCTTGGATACGCTCAGACCGGTTTCACCCTTGTTTACGCCGGCAGTTGCAGCTGCCTCCAGGATGACTGCGGCATCGCTTGCGTTGACATCACCGTTGGCATCAAGGTCGCCGAGGTATGCTTCCTGCGTGGTGGGCGGTGTCGCCATGGAATCGTTGTTATAGATGATCTCTGCCTTTGTGATCTCCTCGTTGTCATTACGGATATCAATGGCACTCCACATATCCTCCCTGCCGTTGTAATGGATGGTGGCAAGTGCAGAACCGTCAAAAGCACCGAAGCCGATATGCGTCAGGGAAGCGGGCAGGAATACCTCTGTCAGGTTTTTGCAGCCGGAGAATGTGTAGTCATTCACGCTTGTGATACCCTCAGGGATAGTGATGGTGGTCAGTGCGGTACAGCCCGCGAATGCGCCGTTGAGCAGGGTGAACGGTACGGACGGGAGCGTTACCTCTGCAAGGCTTGTGCAGTTTGCGAACGCTCCGTTGTAGACAAACTCCACACCGTCATGCAGAATGACACCTGTGATGGCAGTGTTGTTCTCAAAGACACCGAAGCCGATGCGCTTTACGCTTTCCGGGATCGTCACTGTACCGCCGACCGTGGACGGAACAAATACAAGTGTATCCTGTGCAGTTTCAATGATCATGTTGTCCTCAGCACGGAACGTCTGGTTCTCCTCGGAAATACTGATCTCTGTCAGACCGCTGCAGCCTGCAAATGCGCCGCCGCGGATGGATTTGAGCTTTGCAGGAATGTGGAGCGTTTCCAGACCGGTGCAGTTTTCGAATGCATTGTCCATGATGGTGGCAGTGCTCTCCGCAAGGGTAATGCCCGTCAGTCCGGTGCAGTCACGGAATGCTCTCGTGTCAATGACCAGTGTGCCCTCCGGAACGGTATATGCACCGGTTCTTCCTCTGGGATAGCTGTGCAGTACAGTGCCGTCCTTCTTGAACAGAACGCCGTCAATGCTCTTGAATACGTTGTTAAGCTCATCCACATGAATGTCGGTGAAATTTGCACCGGAGAATACATTGTTGTCAAGATGCTCCACACCGGACGGAATGGTCACGGAGGTCAGACTGTCACAGCCTGCAAATGCGTCCCCATTCACGACCCAGAGATCCTCCGGAAGCTCGATGGATTCCAGAGCTGTACAGCCCTCAAATGCGCTGAAGCCGATGCTGCGCACACGATCCGGCAGGTCGATGGACTTCAGGCTGGTGCAGCCGGCAAAGCTGTACATGCCGATACCCTCCATAGTTACCGGCAGATTGACATTCACAAGGCTTTCACAGCCGCTGAACGCACTGTCAGGGATGCGCGTTACGCCGATGCCGATGGTGGCATCCGTCAGTGCCTTACAGCCGGCAAACACGCCGCCGCCCAGCTGCTCCACCGTTGCCGGAATGTCGATCGTGGTCAGTGCGGTACAGCCCTCGAACGCACCCGATTCGATGGTTTCGATCGTAACAGGGAACGTTACGCTCTGAAGGTTCGTGCAGTCTCTGAATGTGTCAGTGCCGATCACGCGCACGGGAACGCCGTCAATGATGGAGGGGATCTCCACGCTGGTCAGGCTCTTGTCCGCGCCGGTGATCTGCATGTAGCTGCCGAAGCTCTGGTAATCCAGACCGTCGATCGTGCCCTGTGTGATCTCGGTGAACTTCAGCTCTGCGTAATTCAGGGAATTGTTTCCCTCTGCGATCTCAATGGCATTCCATCCGGTGCGGTTGCCGTCATAATGGATGGTCTTCACCTCCGTGCCGCTGAAAGCGTTCCCTGCAATGGTCGCAACTCTTGACGGAATGCTCACGGATTCCAGAGCAGCGCAGTTTTCAAACGCGCTTTTGCCGATAACGCTTTCGTTGGAAGTGCCGGTCATGGTGCGTTCAATGACAACGCCCTTGAGATCCACGCAGCTCAGGAAGCAGCCCTCAGGGATCACATCGACCATGCCGGGGATGACGATGGAGCTCAGGGAGGTACAGCTCATGAATGCGTATTCGCCGAGATGGGTAAGATTCTTCGGAAGATTGATCTTTTTCAGACTGGTACAGTAATAGAATGCATGTGCGCCGATGTGGTACACGCTGCTGGGGAGGGACACGCTGCGGATCATCCTGTTTTCATAGAATGCCTTGTCTTCGATGTGTGTGACCTGTACGCCGTCGATCTCTGCGGGGATGACGATATCCGGCGTGGAGGGGATCTCGGCAATGCCCGTGATCCCGATGAAGCTGCCGTAATTGCGGTAGCTGAAATCGCCATATGTACCCTCGGTGTATTCCAAAGCGGATGCGGTAAGCATGGGGGCAGTAAATGTCTGTGCAATAGGAGCAGTATTTGCGCCGAAGATCATCATTGCTGCGGCTGCGAAAGCCAGAATGCGTCTGTAGTTTTTCATAATGATTCCTTCCTTTCCTGATCCGCGCGGGGCGGTGTGGTAGCTAATGTTTCGGATGTATCAGAACATGTTCACCGGCAGTTGTTTCGCTGCCCTTTGCTTATATAACAACCGAAGCGAAAAAAGATTGGAGGAATTTTCAAAAAAATTTTCTATTTGGAGAAATGCACAAAAACAGACCAAAAAAATATGCAGAATCTCCAAATCATTCCGTCTTCCACAGCTCCCCGATCCGTTTGACCTCCGCCTGCACCATCACCGCCGCGCTCTCCTCCGGTGCAAAGAGGGAGGCGTAGCTGTAAAACGCCGTGCCGATGACGTTTTCGAGCGATCCGGCATATGCTGTCTGCGCGGAGAGCACCTGCGGATCGGTCAGCCATTCCTCCGCGCCGCTGCCCGCCCATACATCCGTCTGCCCGATCTTGTACGGGGCAAGCCCGATGATGAGCTTTGCCCGCGTTGCCGCATCCGCCCAGAACTGCGCGGTTTCGGAAAAGGGGCAGGTATCGTTGTCAAAGCCGTAGTAGATCTGCGGTATGATATAATCGCAGAAGCCTTCCTCACTGCACCAGCGGACAGCATCCGCATAGAGCTTGTCCCGATTGGTCGCGGCATTCCCCTGCGGACTGATGCTGAACAGCAGGCGGTCATCCTGCGCCTTGACAGCATCGTACAGCTCCCGCACCATTGCATTGCAGTTCTCACGCCGCCATGCCGCGAGATCGTCCGCGCCGCTTTCGGCGAACGCCTGCGCATCGAATGCCGCGTCCTGTGTGGGGTAGAAAAAATCGTCGATGTGAATGCCGTCCACATCGTACTGCGTGAGGATCTCCGTCACGCCGTCCGCAATGAGCTGACGCACTTCGGGATAGGCAGGATTGAGGTAGTAGAGCGAGCCGCAGGGCACAAGAAATGTGCCGTTTTTCTCACCATCCCGATACCATTTCCCCAGCGGATAGTCCCCTGCCGCCGCAAGCCTGTCCGCGGAGGCGGCACGCATGGGATTGATCCACGCGTGAACGGAAAGCCCCAGCGCGTGCCCTTCTTCGAGCATGACGGCAAGCGGATCATAGTCCCCGTCCAGATAGCTCCCCGCCGGAAAGAGTGCGGAGCTGTAGTAGGCATCTCCGTAGGCGCGGACATGGAGAAAGAGCGTGTTGATACCAAACGCCGCGCAGTTTTGAAACGCCTGCCTGACTGCGGCACGGAATGCATCAGCAGTCTTTCCCGTCATCCAGTCCTCGTACTGCATCACGGGGATCCAGACGGCGCGCACCTGTCCGGACTCCTGCGGCGCATCGGCAGCAGGTTCCGGTATGACGGCGTGAGGATGGAGATGGGCGACTTCCTGTATGTAGTAATCCTGCATATCCGGCGTTTCAGCTGTACATCCGCAGAACAGCAGCGCGGCAAGCAGACAGAGCGTGATCCGTTTCATGGACAGCCCTCCTTTCACTGCATCCTATGCAGGGGCACAGCAGGATATGCTTCTTACACTCTCCGTCGATACAGCGGGACTCGGGGGCGCAGCCTCCGCTGATTTCTCCCCCGCTTGCGGGGGAGGTGCCGCCGAATGGCGGCGGAGGGGGGGCAA
>CALGTT010000336.1 GCA_937901485.1 uncultured Ruminococcus sp. | reverse complement strand
TCCTTCTGTTGTGTACGGTTTCTTTGGCCTTGTGGTACTTGTCCCTCTTGTACGGGATATCTTCGGTGGAACCGGTTCTTCTTTGCTCACGGCAAGTCTGCTCTTGGGCTTGATGATTTTGCCGACCATGATTACTGTGGCAGAATCCGCTGGTTTCTGCTTTGGTGTTAACCGTGCGGTGCAGATGGTCTATCGTGCACTGGAACGCGGTGAGCAGGTCGCAACGCTTGGCCCGATCATCCACAACACGGACGTGGTGAACGATATGGTGCAGCGCGGTGCGCGTATCATTTCCAAGGTCAGCGAGCTGCGCGAGGGGGAACATGTGGTGATCCGTTCCCACGGTGTCGGCAGAAAGGTCTATGAGGAGATCGCCAAGCGCGGCAACCCCATCATCGACGCGACCTGTCCCTTTGTGACGAGAATTCACAAGATCGTTGCGGAAAAAACAGCGGAGGGCTATTTCATCCTGATCGCCGGTGATGAAAGCCATCCGGAGGTGCAGGGAATTGTTGGGCATTGTGACGAAAATTATTTCGTTTTTAAAGATGAAAATGTGCTAAATGCTTTTTTTCAAAAAAACGAAAAAAATTTTCAGAAAAGACTTGCAATTGTTTCGCAAACGACGTATAATAGTATATTATGGGGAGAGTGTTTAAAGGTTCTTCCTAAAGACAATCCGAATATCGTAGTTTATGATACGATATGCAGTGCAACGGAAACCAGACAGTCCGATGCAGCCGCACTCGCTGCACGATCTGACTGCATGGTGGTCATCGGCGGCAGGCACAGCTCCAACACAGTGAAGCTGTACGATGTCAGCTCATGCTACTGCAGGACGTATCATATCGAGAATGCGGACGAGCTTAACACTTTAGACCTGTTCAATGCTGAGAAGATCGGCATTACAGCTGGTGCATCCACACCGGCGCATATAATTAAGGAGGTAGTCACAACCATGAGCGAACTGATGAACAAGGAAATGACAGAGGAGGATATCGACTTTGCACAGGCAGTCGAAGATACTTTCAAGAAATTACATACCAACGCACGCGTTAAGGGTATCGTAACAGGTATCAACAGCACAGAGGTAACTGTAGATCTGGGTACAAAGCAGACAGGCTATGTTTCCCTGTCCGAGCTGACAAACGATCCGAGCAAGAAGCCGGCTGATTTGGTAAGCATCGGCGACGAGATCGATCTGATCGTAATCAAGGTAAACGATCAGGACGGCACAGCTGCTCTGTCCAAGAAGAGAGTGGACGAGCAGATCGGTGTTGAGAAGGTAATCAAGGCAAAGGAAGAGAACACTGTTCTGACTGCAACTGTAAGCGCAGTTGTAAAGGGCGGCGTAAACGTATTCTATGAGGGTGTTCGCATCTTCATTCCGGCATCCCAGACAGGTCTGGCGCGTGAGGCTTCTCTCGACGGTCTGAAGGGTCAGGAAGTGAAGTTTGTTGTTCTGGAAGTACCGGAGCAGAGAAGAAAGTCCGCAGTCGGCTCTATCAAGGCTGTACAGCGTCAGGAGAAGGAAGCTGCAAAGGCTAAGTTCTGGGAAACTGCTGAGATCGGCAAGGAGTACGAGGGCGAGGTTAAGTCCCTGACAAACTATGGCGCATTCGTAGATCTGGGCGGCATTGACGGTATGGTTCACATTTCTGAGCTGAGCTGGAACAGAATCAAGCATCCGAGCCAGGTTGTATCCGTAGGCGATGTGCTGAAGGTATACATCAAGGATCTGGATCAGGAGAACGACAGAATTTCTCTGGGCTACAAGAAGACAGAGGACAATCCGTGGGAGCAGTTCAAGGCAAACTACGAGGTTGGCGATGTTGTTGATGCTAAGATCGTATCCGTTACTACATTCGGTGCATTCGCACAGATCATTGACGGTGTTGACGGTCTGATCCACATTTCTCAGCTGGCTGACCGCCGTGTTGAGAATGTAAAGGATGTTGTTGCAGTTGGTGACGAGGTAAAGGTAAAGATCACTGGTATCGACCTCGACAGCAACCGTATCTCCCTCTCCATGCGTGCACTGCTCGATGACGAAGCAGAGGACGAGGATGCAGAGGACGAGGAATAATTTTCTCCGAATTATCTGAATAACAGAAATCCCCCGAATCATCGGGGGATTTTTTATGTGTCAATGGGAGCGGCTGCCTGTTCACTTTCTGCTCCGGCAGTCTGGAGTGAGCTTTGCGGCTTGCCGTCCTCCGGTGCCGGCTCTTCCGGATGCATTCCGGCGAGCATTGCAAACAGCAGTGCCGCAAACATGTTCTGGTTCATAGGGTTCTCCTTTCCAAAGCGCATTTCGCTTTCTATCATACCACAGAACATGCCACAGCGTCAAGGCTGATTGCGGAAAATCGCGGATTTCCGACAAAAGTTTATGCGGAAAATGACGAAAAGAGGACAGTGCCCGAAAACACTGTCCTCATTGCTTCGCTTACAAACGCGTCTGCCTGCGCAGACTCTGCGCTCAGATGCGCTCTACCTTCATCATGTTGGTCATGCCGGAAATACCCAGCGGAACGCCGGCGGTGATGACTACCAGATCGCCGTCCTCGACGATGCCGTGTTTCTTTGCCGCCGCAACTGCCTTTGCAAACAGCTCGTCCGTGTTAGTCTCCTCGTCAATGACGATCGGAGTCACGCCCCAGCTCATGCTCATCTGACGCTGGTTCTCCTCATCCGTTGTGCAGCCCACGATCGGGAACGCCGGACGGTACTTGGAGATCAGACGCGCCGTCTGTCCGCGCTTGGTGACGGTAATGATCGCCTTTGCATTCAGGTCGTGCGCGGTCGTTACCGTCGCATGGGCAATGCCCTCCTCAATGCTGGCGTTGCCGTTCTCCCTGCGCATGTCAAATTCATGCTTGTAGTCAATATTCTTCTCCGTTGTCGCTGCAATGAGCACCATGGTGCGTACTGCCTCTACGGGGAACTGTCCGGCTGCGGTTTCGCCGGAGAGCATGATGGCACTTGTGCCGTCATAAATCGCATTTGCTACGTCTGTGATTTCCGCACGCGTCGGACGCGGATTGTTGATCATGGATT
>CALGTT010000335.1 GCA_937901485.1 uncultured Ruminococcus sp. | reverse complement strand
ATAGCCGGTATTGATGCCCAGCAGAAGTGCCTTCGAGGAGATCATCTGCTTTGCACAGCGCAGTATCGTCCCATCGCCGCCGATGGCGATCACAACATCCATCGTATTGACAAGGGAAGTGAAAACACCGAAATGAATGCCTTCCAGCTCCGAATACTCCGCAGTATAGGCTTCATCCACATAGATCTGCATTCCCAGCAGACGCAGCCGCCGGCAGACCTCCCTTGCGCACGGCAGTGCATTTTTCTTTTGAAAGTTCGGAAATATTGCTACTTTCAGCATATCGATCACCCATTTATATCCGCTTGTCGAATCATCGTCTTCAAATCAAATTCCGGCTCCTCCATATCACTGCCCTTGACAAGGTACACCAGATATTCCGTGTTGCCGTTACCCTCACCGCCGCGGATGGGGGACGGGCAAAGTCCCTGTACGGAAAAGCCGATATTTCTTGCAAAAGCAATGATCTGCTCCAGAACCTCCTGATGGACTGCCTCGGATCTGACGATCCCCTTCTTGCCGATGTTTGCTCTGCCTGCCTCAAACTGGGGCTTGATGAGCGCAACGCATTCGGAAACATCCGCAAGCAACCGGTAGACCGCAGGGAGCACCAGCGTAAGTGAGATGAACGAAACATCAATGCTGCAGAAATCCGGTTCATCCAGCATATCCGCCGTTTTCATCAGGCGGACATCGTGCTCCTCCAAATTCACGACACGCGGATCATTGCGCAGCGATTCGTCGAGCTGTTTTTTGCCCACATCAATGGCATACACACGCTTTGCGCCGTTCTGGAGCATACAGTCGGTGAAGCCGCCAGTGGATGCACCGACATCCATGCAGATCCGGTCAGCGACACGGATCGGGAAACGGTGCAGTGCTTCGCGCAGCTTCAGACCGCCCTTACCGACATAGGGGATATCCTCGCCGATCAGTCCGAGCGTGTCTTCTTCCTTTACCGGTTGTGAGGGCTTGGTGCAGATGCTTCCGTTGTGGAGCACAAGCCCATCCTTCAGCAGCCGCTTTGCGCGGGAACGGCTCTTGCAGATGCCGCGTTCTGCCAATGCAATATCAATTCTTTTTTCCATACTCATAAATATACCGGCAAACAGCGTGTTCGGACAGACCAAGCTTGTCCAGAATGGACGGAATGGATGCGTGACGCAGGAAATCTTCACATGTCACGCGCACATAATTTCCGCTGAAATGGTTCTCTGCCAGCATTGAGCCGAACAATGCCGAAATACCGCCGTTTCCCATACTCTCCTCAAAGAAAATTACTGTCTGATAGCGTTTTGCAAGCTCTGCCAGCTCTTGCGGAAGCGGAAAAATTCTGGTGAGCTTGAGCAGACTGCTGTGATATCCGCTGGTTTTGCAGGTGCAGTGTGCACGGTAGATCGTGTCGTATATCCTGCCATAGGAAATCAGCAGAATATCGGCATTTTCATCCTCCGTACAGGTATATGCCGCGTTCACATGCTCCTGCGGAAAGGTCATCTGTTTTTCGTCACCGCGCGGATAGCGGACAGCGGCAAGACCGATGTCATGCAGGATCGCCTGCTGCATACAAAGACGCAGTTCTTCATAGCAGGCAGGAGCATAGATGGTCGTTCCGGGAATGGAAACGAGCATCGGGATGTCAAACATGCCCTGATGGGTTTCGCCATCCTCCCCGACCACGCCGGCACGGTCAATGCCGAGCACCACATGCTGTCCGCTGATGGCAACATCATGCACGAGCTGGTCGTAGGCACGCTGCAAAAATGTGGAATACACGGCAAAAACCGGAATCATTCCCGTGCTTGCAAGCCCGGCTGCAAATGTAACAGCGTGCTGCTCTGCAATACCCACATCAAAAAAACGTTCAGGGGCTTCTGCTTCAAAATACTGCAGTCCCGTTCCGTATTTCATGGCGGCAGTAATGGCACAGATCTTCGTGTTCTCCCTGCCAAGCCGTGCCAGCTCCTTTCCGAACACGGTGGAATAGCAGTCCGTGCCGGAAACTTCCGGATTTCCGGTCATCACATCGAATTTCGAAACGCCGTGGAACTGGCTGGGGTTCTTTTCCGCCGGAAGATAGCCCTTTCCCTTAATGGTCTTGACATGGATGAATACAGGACATTCGTAACGCTTCGCCGTCCGGAGCACTTCTTCGAGATCCTGCTGGTTATGTCCGTCCACAGGCCCGAAATAGACAAAGCCCATCTGTTCGAACAGTGTTGCCTGACGAACAAGCATGTTCTTTACGCCGTCCTTTGTCCCCTTGAGCACCTTTGCGACCGGCATTCCGACATGGGGCGTATTCACAAGCACCTTTTCCACTGCCTGCTTCGTGCGGACATAGCTTTCCTTTTCGCGGATGGAACGCAGGTAGCCGGACACTGAGCCGACATTGCCGGAGATGGACATGTTGTTGTCATTGAGAATGACGATAAGGTTTTTCAATTTTCCGGCGTTGTTGAGTCCCTCAAAGGCAAGTCCTCCCGTCATCGCCCCATCACCGATCACAGCAATGACATGGTGATTGTCACCGCGCAGGCGCATGGATTCGGCAATGCCGCACGCAACAGAAATGGAGGTGCTGCTGTGACCGCTGATAAAAGCGTCATGCGGAGATTCATCGGGCTTAGGAAATCCTGAAATGCCGTTCTCCTTGCGGATCGTCCGGAATTCCTGCATTCTTCCGGTCAGGATCTTGTGGGTGTAGCACTGGTGTCCGACATC
>CALGTT010000334.1 GCA_937901485.1 uncultured Ruminococcus sp. | reverse complement strand
GACTGCCGCCAGACGTGCCGAGGTGCTTGTCCATGTCGAACAGCTCTCCGACCGTGCGCTGCGTGTGCTGGCATTTGCAGAAAAATCCGATGTTTCGACACTTTCCGACTGTGAATCCGGCATGGTCTTTCTCGGACTGACCGGAATGCTCGCCCCGCCGAGAGCCGAGGCAAAGGAAGCCATCCGCACCTGTGCAGCTGCGTCCGTACGCACGGTGATGATCACCGGCGACCACAAGAAAACCGCGGCGGCAATTGCCCGACAGGCAGGACTTCTGCGCGGCGGCGAGGTTGTCACGGGGGATGCGCTCGACCTGATGACGGATGATGAGCTTGACCGCCGACTCCCGAAAATCAGCGTATTTGCGCGTGTAACGCCTGCCCACAAGCTCCGTCTTGTCCGTGCATTCAAGCGCAGCGGATGCATTGTGACCATGACTGGCGATGGTGTCAACGATGCACCTGCCATCAAGGAGGCGGATGTTGGCGTAGCAATGGGCGCAAGCGGTACGGATGTTGCCAAGCAGGCAGCGGATGTGATTCTGATGGACGATAACCTTGCCACGCTTGTGAAGGCAGTGGAACAGGGGCGGTGCATTTACGCGAATATCCGCAAGTTTGTGCGCTATCTGCTCTCATGCAACATCGGCGAGGTTATCACGATGTTCCTTGGCATTCTCATGGGAATGCCGGTCGTACTTCTGCCGGTGCAGCTGCTTCTGGTCAATCTTGCAACGGACGGCTTGCCGGCGATTGCACTTGGACTTGAGCCGCCGGAGCCGGACACGATGAAGCATCCGCCGCGCAGGCAGGACGAGAGTTTTTTTGCAGACGGGCTGCTCAGCCGCATTGTGATGCGCGGTATTTTCATTGGTTTGTGTACGCTTGGTTCTTTCAGCACGGCACTGCGGTTTGGTGCAGAACTTCCACAGGCGCGTACAGCGGCATTGCTGACGTTGATCGTGTCGCAGCTGATCCATGTATTTGAGTGCAAATCGGAGCACGGAACGCTGCTGACGGTACGGTATTTGTCCAACTGGAAGCTGATCGGTGCAGTCATTCTTTCTGCAGCCCTTACCGCCCTGACCATCTGGCTGCCGCAGGCGCAGGTGATTTTTGGTACAGCCGGATTGTACGGCAATATTCTCTGGCAGGCTCTTGGTTTTGCATTTGCCGTGCCGGTAATCAGTTCCCTGACACACGGAATCCGCACAAATATTTCGCGTAGGTAAAAATGGAAAACGGCAAAATCCATTGTGAATGAATGCTCCCCCTTGCATTTTGGCGAGGGGGAGTTTTGCGGTTTGCAGGTGATGGGTGCAGTTGCAGGGGAACGCTCCCCAGAACACAGCCGTTTCCTGCAAAGATGCGCATCCCCTCACTTTCCACACTCTCACATTCAAATGTGGAAAAGTCCCTCCCAAAAAAATATATTGCATTTCCCCCACAGATGTGGTATAATAGAACCA
>CALGTT010000333.1 GCA_937901485.1 uncultured Ruminococcus sp. | reverse complement strand
GCTGGGATGTACCGACCTATATCCACTGTTCTCCGGTCATGCGCGACCAGCAGCACAAGCTCTCCAAGCGTGACGGTGACGCGTCCTTTGAGGATCTCATGGCAAAGGGCTGTGTTGCCGAGGCAGTTGTGAATTTCATTGCACTGCTTGGCTGGGCACCCAAGGGTGAACAGGAGATCTATTCTCTGGAAGAGCTGGTGCAGGAATTCGACATTCACGGCATCAGCAAATCACCGGCAATCTTTGACCCGATGAAGCTCAAGGCAATCAATGCTGCGTACATCCGCAACATGACACCGGAGGTATTCTCCGCGGCAGTCCGTCCCTATCTGGAGGACGCACTCACGCGCCGTGATATTGATTTTGACGTACTCGCACAGGTACTCCAGAACAGAACGGAGCTGTTCACGGATGTGGCAGAGCAGGTGGATTTCATTGATGCACTGCCGGAATATGACATTGAGATGTACCGTCACAAGAAGATGAAAACCACACCGGAAACTGCACTGGAAGCATTGCAGCTGGTACTTCCTGTACTGGAAAATCTGGATACATGGAATGTGGAATCCATTCACAAGGCAATTTTCGACCTGATTGCAGAAAAGGAAGTCAAGAACGGCTGGATGCTCTGGCCTGTGAGAACCGCGGTTGCCGGCAAGCAGGTCACACCGGGCGGCGGCGTGGAACTCTGCGCGATCCTCGGCAAGGAAGATACCCTCGCAAGAATCCGCAGGGGCATCGAGAAGCTGTATAACGGATGCGAAAATGAATCTATTGAAATAAGCTATATAAAAAATATAGAATATTATGGCTCATCTATCCAGCAGAATGAAAACTCTATTGAGGGGAATACCTTTAAGAAATGGAAAAATCCATTGATATCGGGAAAAGCAAGCGACACTCATAGTATGCGGACTTATGAGGATGAAATTAAACGTAATTTACAGAAAATAAAGGATGAATTAAATGCGAATGATATTCGTAAGGACGAAAAACAAGAGCTAACATGGGAATTTTTTGATTTACAAGAAGATTTTTCCTGTGAAGATACTTTAAGTGAGGTTATGAAAAAGTAAATATGAACTGTGGCATATATCTTTGTATATGTCTTGACAAAGGTATTAAGAAGCTGTCCTGATTTTCGGGATGCTGTCACAGATTTGACACATAGTATTGCTATAATGAACTGGTATCATACAGTGTATGCTGCTCTGCCGGAAGGCGGGGCAGTATATACGGCAACATTTACATAAAAAAGGAGGTCACTTCGTATGATCGAAGTCAGAAACCTGACGAAGCATTACGGCGACAAAAAAGCCGTAAACGACATCAGCTTCACGGTGGAGGACGGACAGATCCTGGGTTTTCTCGGTCCGAACGGCGCGGGAAAATCCACGACCATGAACATGCTCACGGGCTACATCTCCTCCACATCCGGTCAGGCTCTCATCAACGGCGTGGATGTGCTGGAAGATCCCATCAAGGCAAAGGCACAGATCGGCTACCTGCCGGAAATTCCGCCGCTGTATCTGGATATGACCGTTAAGGCATACCTGAATTTTGTCTATGATCTGAAGAAATGCAAGCTCCCCAGACGCTCCCACCTCAAGGATGTCTGCACGCTGTGCAAGATCAAGGATGTGGAAAACCGCCTCATCAAGAACCTCTCCAAGGGCTATAAGCAGCGCGTGGGACTGGCACAGGCACTGATCAACAATCCCCCCGTGCTCATTCTTGACGAGCCGACTGTAGGTCTTGACCCGAAGCAGATCATCGACATCCGCACGCTCATCAAGCGTCTGGGCAAGAACCACACAGTTATCCTCTCCTCCCACATTCTGTCCGAAATTCAGGCAGTCTGCGACCGCGTGATCATCATCAACAAGGGCGTTGTGGCAGCGGATGACACCGCTGCCAACCTCTCGAACAAGGTCACGACCGACCATCGCGTGATCGTGCGCATCGACGGCGAAAAGTCCGAGGTGCTGCAGGCGATCCGCGGACTCGAAGGCATCAAGTATGTCCGCGCAGACATGGAGCGCGAGGCAGGCATCTATGAATATGAGATCGAAGCCGAGCCGGGCGTGGATATCCGCCGTGAGATCAACCGCATCGTGCGCGAGAACGGCTGGAACATCCTCCTGCTGCGCACCATGGAAATGACACTGGAGGACATCTTCCTCAAGATCACCATGGGCGAAAATCTGCTCACGGACAATGACAAGAAGGAGGCAAAGGCATAATGGGTGCGATCTACAGACGCGAGATAGGCGCATTTTTCTCCTCCGGCATCGCCTATGTATTCCTTGCAGTATTCTATGTATTCGCCGGATATTTCTTTTCCATCACCACACTGGCAGTTGGTTCTGCCAATATGGCTGGCATGTTTTCCAACCTCTTTCTGATCATCATTTTCCTCATCCCGATCCTGACCATGCGTCTGTTCAGTGAGGAAAAGAAGCAGAAAACCGAACAGGGACTGCTCACAGCCCCCGTATCCCTCTCCGAGATCGTTCTCGGCAAGTATTTTGCCGCGCTGACATTGTTCACCATCGGCATCAGCATCGTGTTCGTTTACGGCTTCATTCTGAGCCTGTTCGGCACGGTCGCATGGCTGACGCTGCTGTCCAATTTCATTGCCCTGTTCCTGCTCGGCGCAGCGTTCAGTGCAGTCGGCGTATTCATTTCTTCCCTGACGGAAAATCAGGTCATTGCCGCTGTCGGCAGCTTTGTGTGCCTGATGATGCTCTACATGATCGACGTGATCGCATCCACCGTCAATGTGACATGGCTTCAGGAGTTCCTCTATGACATGTCCTTCTATTCCCGTTACTATGAATTCACCTGCGGCATTTTCAATCTCTCCAGCGTGCTGTTCTACATCAGCACAGCGGTACTGTTCAACTTCTTTACCGTGAGAGTGTTTGAAAAGAGACGCTGGAGCTAAGGAGGCAGAACAATGGCTGATATGGAAAAAGAACTGAATCAGGAAGCCGCTGCTGCTGAATCCTCCGAGGCGGCAAAGACTTCCGAACCGGCAAAAACGCCCGAAAAGGAAAAGAAATCCCGCAAAATGAGCGCGGGTGCACGCAAGAAATTCAAGTACGGCGGACTTGCCACTGCGATCACCGGTGTGGTGGTTGCCATTGTCGTGATCGTCAATGTGCTCGTGAGCACACTCGTGGAAAAATACCCCGTCAAGCTTGACCTGACTGAAAGCGCGATGTATGAGATCTCCGACCGGACGATCGAATATCTCAAGTCCCTCGATCAGGAGGTCAGCTTCACCGTCCTCATGGACGAGAGCAATTTCCAGACAAACGGCACTTATCTGAAGATGGCGCACGAGATTCTGGAACGCTATACCCAGTATTCCGACAAGATCAACCTGACCTATGTCGATCCGACCAAGAACCCCGATGTGGTCAACAAGTATCAGGAGAACTACCGCGGCACACTGACAACGGGCGACGTTGTGATCGCCAATGCAGCGGATGCCTCCAAGATGCGCGTGGTCAACGTGAACAATATGTTCACCTACGATCAGGAGAAGTACTACTATATGCAGATGGGCTACTATACGCTGGAGGACTGCATCACCGCATTCACCGGTGAACAGGATCTGACCTCTGCGCTGCTGTATGTCACCGATGCCGATCCCGTCAATGTCGGCGTGATCTCCATGGCAAACGGCGAGGCGATCCTCAATGCCAACAGCCACGCCTATTCTCTGGCGATCTTCGTGCAGAACCTGACCAAGAACGGCTATGATGCCACCGAGATCGACCTCTATGCCAATGCCCTCGATCCGGCAGAATTTGACATGCTCATTCTCCCCGCACCCGTCAATGACCTGACCGAGGATGCCATTGAAAAGATTTCCGACTTTCTCTACAATGGCGGCGCGTATGAGCGCGACCTGATCTATTTTGCAGACATCAACCAGTCCGCAACGCCCCGACTGGATGCTCTGCTGGAAACATGGGGTATCCGCGTGGAAAAGACCGTTGCACTGGAGAGTGACCAGAATGCCGCACAGATCGTCAGCGTCATCTCCGGCGGTACGACCGTGCAGGTGGGCGCACCGACTGCCACCATTGCAGACGAGGACTACAGCGCAAACATGACCAACAAGAACCTGCCGATCCCGGCACCGTTCTGCCGCCCGATCACCCTTCTGTGGGAATCCAAGACCGGCGGCATCACCTCCGCACTGCGGCGCACCTCCGATTCTGTCTACCTCAGCGAGCTTGGCAGTGATGAAGAAGCCGACACCACACCGGACGGCTCACAGATCGTGGCAGCCGTTTCCAGACGACAGGTCAGCGGCGACAACAACGAGATCCTGCGCAGCAACATCATGGTCTTTGGTTCTATGATGCTGACCGATTACCACATCATGCAGGATGCTGCCTACAATAACGCAGAATATCTCATGAGCGCAGTCAATACCATGACCGGCAAGGGCAATGGTCTGATCATCGCACAGAAGGATCTGACCAAGGAAACCATCACCATTGAACAGGGTGAGCTGAATGCAGTCAATGTCGTACTCTATGGCATCCCGTTCATCGTAGTTGTGATCGGTATTGTGGTATTCGTAAGGAGAAGAAACAAATGATGGATGATGAGAAGCAGAACCTTTCTGAACAGGAAGAACTTCAGCAGGCAGGTATGGATACGTTCTTTGCCGATGCCCCTGCACAGCAGGCAAAGGCAGAGAAACAGGGCGGCATGTCGAAGAATTTCAAGGCACTGATCGCCGGCGTGGCGGCACTGGTGCTTCTGGGCGGCGGTCTGACCGCAGCCCTCCTGCTCGGCGGGAATGAGGATACCGGCGGCGGCGAAAGCAGCGGCTCCGGTTCTGTATCCGAGCCGACACAGGCTCCGGAGATGATCTCCCTGAACGCCTCCCTTGCAGAGGATGTCACAAAGGTGGAGATTTCCGCAAAGGAGGATTTCACCGTGTACCGCAGTGCGGAAGCCACGGATGAGAGCGAAGCGGTGTACAGCATCGAGGGCATGGAGGATATCCCGATGAACAAAAACCTCCTGTCCACGGTCGTGCGCAATGCCAGTGCGCTGTCTGCCAATGCCCTTGTTGAAGCGGATGCGCAGGATCTTGCCAAGTACGGTCTTGCTGATCCGTCAGCGGATGTGACGATGCATTATGCCGACGGTTCGGAGTTTTCCATTGCCATCGGTGCTGAGTCCCCGATGGACAGCACTGCCACCTACTGCGCAGTGGACGGCGATGTGTATCTGGTCAAGTCCACGCTGATGTCCAACTACTGCACAGAACCGAAATTCTTTGTCTCCAGCACGATTCTGGAAGAACCGGCGGAGGAGGAATATCCGATCGTCAATTACCTTCGCGTGGAGCGTGAGGATCTGGAGTATGACATTTATCTGGAGTATGCCGATGACGGCGAAGCCAGCGGCGGCACGATCGCTGCCCATGTCATGCGCGAGCCGATCTTTGCCTATCTCAATCCGGAAAAGTCCGTGGATGCGACAAACAGCATGTTCGGGCTGACGGCTGCGGAGATCGCGGAAATTCATCCGACGGACGCAAAGCTGGAGGCGGCTGGCATTCTCGAACCGTTCTGCACGGTCACAATGGATTGTGATGACGGCAATACCTACCACCTGTATCTGGGCAGCACCTACACTGCGCAATCCGGTTCGGAGTGCTATTACGCGTATCTTGACGGCGTGGATGTGCTCTACGGCGTTGCAGAGTCCAGCGCGATCTGGGCAACCATGCAGGCAGGTGATATCACCTCTGCGAATATCTTCGGTACAATGGTCTGGGATATCGCACAGCTGGATGTGAATGTCGGCGACAAGCGTCTGACCTTTGCCGGCGAGGGTGACAAGGACACCTATACCGTGACAAAGAACGGCGCGGCATGTGACAAGGAGCGTTTCCGTCTGTTCTACCGTTTCATTCTGAGCATTTACGGCGAGGAGCTTTGTCTGGGTGAGGAAGTGCCCGACCGCACACCGGATGCCTCCATCCATGTGGCAGCACAGGACGGCGAGGAGGACTATACCGTGGACTTCTACAAGCTGGACAATCTGAATATGATGGTGACAATGAACGGTCAGCCGAGCTATAAGATCCGTTCGTCCTGTCTGGAGACGATCGAGCACAATATTGATATTTTTGACACTGAAGAAGAATTTGTTACAACATGGCGGTAATGCGCCGCCGCAATGCAGAAATGCGGAAAGGAGCAGACATGGAAAATCAGTTCATGACTTACAAGGGATACCCTCTGGTGCGCACCGAAAACGAGCTTTATCTGGGCTATATGTGTGATGAATACGTTGTCTGGATGCAGGTAGAGAAGAAGCAGACGGAGGGTGACATTTCCGTTGCCCAGAAGGTACGCCTTTACCAGATGTCCACTGATGACAAGCTCAGCCCCATTGATGCCATCGTCAAGACCTCCGAGCGTGACAGCCTGTATGACGCGCTGGATGTTGCAGTGACATGGCTGGAACGTGCGAATAAGAAGTAATTGTTTTCGCAAGCCCTCCGATGTTCGGGGGGCTTGTGATTTTTTCCTCTTTTACCAATTTGCATTTTATCAGGAAAAATTTCCCGATTTCCATTGACAAGAGGCATCAGAATTAGGTATAATGAAAATAATGAAAAGAATTGGAGGGTTTCCCATGAGCAATAAACCGAATGATGACAGCTTCCGTGATGTTTCCAAGCCCACGCTGCGCCGTCTGCCGATGTACCTCAACTACCTCAAAACGCAGGCGGAAGCCGGCAAAACCAATATTTCCGCAACCGCTGTTGCCAATGCCCTCGGACTTAACGAAGTGCAGGTGCGCAAGGATCTGTCCGCGGCAAGCAAAAGCGGCGGCAGACCGAAGATCGGCTACTGCATCGCCAAGCTCACTGCCGATCTGGAAGAATTCCTCGGCTATCAGAATACCAAATCCGCCATCCTTGTCGGTGTCGGTCAGCTCGGCGGCGCACTGCTGTCCTTTCAGGGGTTTCAGGACTGCGGCATGAGCATTGCCGCCGCATTTGACAATGATCCTGCAAAGATCGGCACGGAGATCCGCGGCATCCGTATCTACAATATTCAGGATCTGCCCCATATCTGCAAGCTCATCAATGTTCATATCGGCATCATCACCACCAAGCCCGAACAGGCGCAGAATGTCTGCGACAAGATGCTGGAGGGCGGTATCCGCGCTGTCTGGAATTTCTCCACAGCCCATCTGGATACCCCTGATAACGTGATCGTACATCATGAGAATCTTGCTGTTTCCCTTGCCATGATCTCCCATGACCTCGAACGCGTCATCCGTCTTGAAAAGCGAAAGGAAGAAGAAACATGCTGAAATTTGCCCCCATCTTTACAGATCATGCTGTCCTCCAGCGTGAAAAGCCCGTCCGCATTTTCGGATGCTGTCAGGATGGAAACCGCGTCACGCTGCATCTCGGTGATATCACTGCCGTTTCCAATCCTGCTGTGAACGGCAGATGGGAGATCACCCTCGCGCCCCTTCCGGCAGGCGGACCGCACACCATTTCCATCACCGACGGCACGGAGAGCTGTGAGATCAGCGACATCATGATCGGCGAGGTGTGGCTGTGCGGCGGTCAGTCCAATATGGAGCTGAATCTGAAGGATGCCAGCGGCGCACAGGCGGCACTGGAAACCTGCGCGGATTCGAATGTGCGGCTCTACCATGTCTGCAAGCGCGGCTTCATGGATGCGCAGTTCTACAGGGAAGAAGCCGATTCCTGCTGGAATCTGCCCTCGGCAGAGTCCTGCCCCTACTGGTCAGCGGTCGGCTATTTTTACGCGCGTGAGCTTGCACAGCGTCTTGGCGTGACCGTGGGACTGGTCAACTGCAACTACGGCGGCACTTCCGCGAGCGCGTGGATGAGCCGCGAAATGCTTGCGGAAACTGAGATCGGCAGAGCGTATCTGGCGGATTACGAAAAGGGCACGGCGGGACTGACGGACGAAGAAGCCAACCGCGCGTATGACGCGTATCTGGAATATTATGCGGCATGGCAGGAGCGTGCCGCGCAGTGCTACGCAGAAAATCCGAAGATCGGCTGGGCGCAGGTGCTTGAACGATGCGGCGAAAACCGTTATCCCGGACCGCACGCGCCAAAAAATCCCATGCGTCCGCATGGGCTGTATGACACGATGATCAGCCGCATTACCCCCTACACGCTCCGCGGCGTGCTCTATTATCAGGGAGAAACCGATGAATGCAGGGCGGAGGGCTATTACACGCTTCTTTGCTCCCTCATCCGTCAATGGCGTGAGGATTTCCGTGATGAGGAGCTGCCGTTCCTGCTCATGCAGCTGCCCGTCTATGGCGTGGAGGATGCCCCCGACCGCACGGACTGGTGCATTCTCCGTGAAGCACAGGAGCGTGTGCTGCGCAATGTGAAGCACACCGGACTTGCGGTGATCCTCGATCAGGGCGAATGGGAGGAGATCCACCCGAAGGAAAAGGCAATTCCGGCGCACAGGCTGTATTTGCAGGCACTTTGTCAGGTCTACGGCTTGCAGACGGAGGACACCACCGCCCCCATGCTCCGCTATGCACTGCCGGAGGACGGCGGCATTCGTGTGTATCTCGACCATGCACAGTGCGGACTTGAAAGCAGGGGAGAGGGCGGCTTTGAGCTTTGCGGCACGGACGGCATCTGGCATCCGGCAAAGGCAGAGCTGAACGGTGACACGATCCTGATCCATAGTGAGAATGTGCCCCATCCTGCGGCGGCAAGGTACGGCTGGAGAAATTACCTCCCTGTGACTGTTTTTGCAAAGAACGGTCTGCCGCTTGCGCCGTTCCGGACGAGCAGGGGGATGTGACTGGCGCAGCAACAACAAAACCCCCGCTTTTCAGCGGGGG
>CALGTT010000332.1 GCA_937901485.1 uncultured Ruminococcus sp. | reverse complement strand
CTGGTATCCGTCAGCGGCATACGGATTTCCAGTCCTGCAGCAGTACTCATTTTGTCCACGTTCAGGTAAATATCGCCCTCCAGCCAAATCTGGATATCCACATCGGACATCTTGGAAAGCGGGTCAAATCCCTCGTTCTCCTTGTAAATGTCCTCCACAAGCTGAATCGGCAGCACATTAGGATTGTAATGCTTGAGAATACGCTGCTTTTCTTCTTCCTTCATGATGTTGGTATTGCCCACATAGAAGGTCTTGAGGTTATCGCCGTAACGCTCGGCATTGCGGTACATATTGTAGCCGCCGAAGAATTCATCCGCGCCCTCACCGGAATAGCAGAGCTTTGTCTGCTTTGCAGTCTCACGGCAGGCAATGGCAAATGCAATTGCAGAGGCATCGCCAAGGGGCTGCTCCATGTTGTACATGACATAGGGGACGATGGCGAAATAATCCTCCGGTGTGATCAGGCATCTGCTGTTGCCGCGTTCGAGAATATCAGCGGTCTGCTTAGCAAGACCGGATTCATCGAAGCGTTCGTCATCATATCCGCAGGATGCGGACATCTGCACATCGGACATAGCGAGGACATAGGAAGAATCCACGCCGCCGGAGAGGAAGGAATATGCCGTTTCGTCGGGAGTCTTGACCTCCTCCATCATCTGTGCAACAGTGGTATGAATTTCATCCGCCCAGTCATCGAGTGTCTTTTCCGTATCCGGATGAAACTCAGGCTTCCAGTAGCGTGTGATGGTCAGTTCGCCGTTCTGGAATTCCAGATAACGTCCGGGCAGGAGCTTTTTCATGCCGCGGAAGAATGTCTCCTCCCCTGCCGGATAGGTCAGGCTCATGTAGATCTGAAGCTGTTCTTCATGCAGTTCCTTGACAAAACCGGGCTTGTCAAGAATATCACGCACCATTGTGCCATAAAGAAGCGTGCCGTCAGCAGTCTGGTAATAATAAAAGGGCTTTGTGCCGAACTGGTCACGCAGACAGAAAAGCTTCTGGTTTTCGGTATCCCAGAGGGCAAAAGCGAACATGCCGTGCAGATGCGATGCCATATCATTGCCCCATGTTTCATAGGCTTTGGTCAGGATCGCTGCTTCACGCGCTTCTCTGGAAAGTCCGGCATCAATGCCAAGCTCTGCGCAGAGTGCCTGCCAGTTGCGGATATGTCCTCGATAGGTCTTGATTTCGATCATAGTACACCTCATTCAGTAGTTTTGGGGAAACCCACTGTTAAAATGATACCACAAAATTTGTGATTCGTCAATAAGGAAATGGAAAAAAATAAGAGATCCTTCCTGTGATCCTGCCGGTTTCGACAGGATTCACCGGCTTTCCGGTATTTTATCCCGCAGAAAACGGCGGCGGTATTTAAGTTCTGCATAGTCGGCGATCTTCTGGTGGCAGATCATATCGGACACACCGCCGACCATGCCGACGATCGGGATGCCCTGAATGAATTTCAGGTACAGCACGTCATCCGCAAGCACTCCGGAGGTACGGCGGATCTGCTCCGCGCGGTCTGCCTGCGGAAGTTTGCCTTGATAAAGCAAACGGTTCAGCTCTGCGTTTTGTTCATCGAGTGCGTCACCATGCAGAAGTGCGGTTTCCATCAGACGCAGGATAAAGATCTGTTCCTCCGGCGTGTCATAGGAAAAGCCGTATTGCAGGGCGATCTCGTACACACTGCGCAGGAGCACGGCAATGAGCAGCGGGATATCCGCAAGACCGATGCCGAGCGCACCCATGCCAATGCCCTCCGCCGCAGAGATCACGGAGTTGATACAGCGTGATTTCTGGACATTCCGCCGAAAATCCGTCATGCCGCTTTTGCCGCGCCGAACTTTGGCGGCGTACTGATGGATCTGAAAATCCTCACGGAGCTTGTCGGCGTTGTAGGTCTTTTCGATCCACATCGTTCCATTGTCGAGAATAAGCGCAAACGCTTTGCAGAATGCTGCGTACAGTGTACTGCGCAGCTGCTTCGGGACGCAGCGTTCCAAGGGCTTTTGCCAGAGGGCGGCGGGATCGGGACGGTTGAGCCGCAGAAACGTATTCTCCGATGTAATCAGTCGCTTCATTTCATGTTCGATCTGGGTGGCATCCATGTCTATCATCTCCATGCTGCAATTTAGGTCGTGTTGACACAAAACCTAACAACGCATCTTTTCATCAAAATTTCACGCATCCTGCGTTGAAAAGGTTTGACAGGCGACAGCCTGCCTGCA
>CALGTT010000331.1 GCA_937901485.1 uncultured Ruminococcus sp. | reverse complement strand
GATACTCATATGGGTCTTCGGGACCGGTGAGGACGGAGAAGCCGGCAGCTCCTGTCAGACCTGTTGCTCCGCCAGAGCCTGCTCCGAACATTGATGACATCATCAATCCGTCCGAGCTTCGCGCCGCAAAGACAGGACAGAAAATCAATCCTGAAATTGCCGCATCCGGCTCCATTGATGATCTTCTGCGAGTTCTGGAAGCAGAGAAGAAGAAACTGTAAACCGAAAGCCTGCCGATCAACGGCAGGCTTTTTGTATAAGAAGCAGCATTGAAATGAAACAAAGGACTTTCCAAACACAGGAAAGTCCTTCGTTTTGTGCATTCGTCCCTGAAAGGATCAAGCCTTCTGGCGCAGTGCGAGCCACCACTCGCTCTCGCGGAAACCAACCAGAATGTATTTGTCCGTGATCAGAATCGGACGCTTGACCAGCATTCCGTTTGTTGCAAGCAGCCTGAGCTGTTCTTCCTCGGACATATCTGCAAGCCTGTCCTTGAGCTGCAGCTCCTTGTAGAGATGTCCGCTCGTGTTGAAAAAACGCTTCAGCGGCAGGTCGCTTTTCTTGTACCATTCGGAAAGCTCCTCATAAGTCGGATTTTCCGTCTTGATGCATCTTTCGTTGTATGTATGACCTTTTGCTGCAAGCCAGTCCTTGGCTTTCTGGCAGGTTCTGCAGTTGGGATAGCAAAGCATTAACATGGAATACGCCTCCTGTCATATTTAATGTGTTGCCACTTTACTATTATAACATATGAAAAACAATTTTTCAATCCCATTTTTGAAAAATCTTTAAAAAATTGCAAATTGTATAATTTTGATCGCGAAGAGTATATAAGTGCAGCATCCATCGAGCAATTGTCTGTAAAAATGTGGCAGAACGCTTGACAAGCAGCAGTTTCTGTGCTATACTGTATGATAAGAACTAATACAGCTGATATGTCAGTGTTAAAAAAATCTTAATGCGATACTGCTTGACAATTATGCCTGAATCTGGTATAATTGTATAAAAGAAAGAATACGGTTTTGTGTAAAACGCACAATGTGCAGTGAGAGAATCAAGGAGGAAACAATGAAAATTCCTGCAATCAAGAGAGAAAAAAGTGTAATGATCCTTGCAGTGTTATATCCGGTACTGCTGGAAATTGGTCTCTACTTCAACGTGATCTGGTATGTGCAGCTATTCAACATCCTGCTGCTTTTCATCGTATATGCGCTGTTTCTGGTACTGTTCCGGAGGCTGCGCCCTGCGCTGATTGCGAGCACCTTTGTGATGCTTGCGTTGTCGATCGCCAACGAATTTTCGATCAATGCGCGGTCTGTGGCGTTCCAGATCAGCGATTTCTTCTGTCTGGCAGATGCGATCCGCCTTTCGGGACGCTACAGCTTTGAGATCACCGGTGTGATGGTGCGCGATACGATCTTCAGTGCCCTGCTTCTGGGCGGCGCACTCTTTCTTCTGCGCGAGTTTGACGACAAGCCCTACAAGCGCAGAGCATTCTGCAGCGGTGCAATGACCTTCTGCGCCGTGCTTCCGGCGGTGTTGTTCCTGAATCTGGAGGATCACAGCGACGGCGACATCAAGTTTGACATCAACCGTTTCACAAAGGAAAACGGCGTGCTCTATTCGCTCTATGTGGAAGCCAAGCAGCACGATATTGAAGAACCGACGGGCTACAGCAAGGATGTTGCCGAAACCGTGCTCCAGACCAGCCACACAACGAAGGAGCACAGCCGCCCGAACATCATCGTTGTCATGAACGAGTCCCTTGCGGACTATGATCTGGTCGGCGAGATGCCGCTGACGCAGGACATTCTTCCGTTCCTGCACAGCATGGACGAAAACTGCATCAAGGGCAAGGCTCTTGTTTCCGTGTTCGGCGGCTATACCTGCCAGTCGGAATGGGAATTTCTGACCGGAAACACGATGGCATTCCTGCCCGTGACCGCCGTGCCCTATAACCAGTTCATCGAACAGCCGATCGACTCCATCGCGGCATCGCTGAAGAAAATGGGCTATGCGACCGCCGCAGTGCATCCCTATCATGCGATCGAATGGAACAGGGACAACAACTATCCCCTGATGGGCTTTGATGCCTTTGTCACGGGGGAGGACTACGGCGAAGTGACCGAGGAAATGCTGGAAACGCTTCCGGCAGATACGGAAGAATCTCTGTATTTCGGTGATCTCGACTACATCCGCGGCTTTGTCAGCGATTCCGAGAATTACCGCAAGGTCATTGAGCTGATGGAAAAAAAGCCCGCAGGCGAGCCGCAGTTCATCTTCAATGTGACCATCCAGAATCACGGCTCCTATGGCTATGAGGGCGAGGATTTTGAGGCAGCGGAAATGTGCAAGGGCGCATCCGATGAGGTCAACCAGTACCTGACCGTTGCCCACGAGAGTGACAAGGCATTCGAGGAACTGATTACATATTTTGAAACCTACCCCGAGGATACCATCATCCTGATGTTCGGCGACCACCAGCCCGCGCTGGATATGCCCTATACCAAGCTCTATGCCGATCCTGCGGATGCGGTGGCAGTGCGCGAGGCAAACTACACCGTTCCCTATGTGATGTGGGCAAATTATGAAGTGGACTGGGAGGAACACGAGGTAACAAGCCTGAACTATCTTTCCGCGATCCTCAAAGAAAATGCAGGACTGCCGCTGGACAGCTGGGATCTCTTCCGTATGGATCTGATGGAGGAATATCCTGCGCTCAACTCTTACGGTGCAATGGATGCACAGGGCAATTTCTCCCAGCTCAGGGATGCCATTGAAGGTTCTGAGAAGATGCAGGAATATCAGAGACTGCAGCATTATCGGATGTTTGATGAAGCACAGGTGAACGAATGAGCCGCAAACGAAAATGCCTGATTGCACTATGTGCAACGTTGTTCCTGACTGCCCCGGTATATGTTCCAATCAAGATTTCCCTTTCTTCTGAAGCGAATGCACACAAAGAGGAATACTACCTTGTTCATCATATTTCAGCAGGCAGCACAGATGGTCCGCTATGGATTTGTTATGGTGATGCATCCGGTGAATGGGAATCTCAGCTTGTATTTGTCCCTTTGATGACTGGTAGTTCACCGGAAAACTGGCTTTCCAGCGATGTATATAATGGCGAGTACTTTCTTGTATATGGAACACTGGACAGGGAAACACAGACTCTGCATTGTGACGATTGGGACATTGTGGGAGAAATTTTTCGTGATGGAGACACACTGCGTCCGGATTTCCGTTATCATCTGACACTGCTTGATCTGAAGTGGTTTGATAAGATTCTGAACTGATACGCACCCCGCTGACTGCGGGGTGATTTTTTATGCATACTTTCCCCCACACGCACATAGGATGGAACAGAAAGGGAAGTGATGCACATGCAAGCGCACGAAAATCTGAACACCACGCTGGAATACTTACCCCAGTCCGTTCGTCAGAGCATCCGCAGATTACAGCCGGACAAGCCGGAGATTCAGGAGATCCGCCTGCGGTGCGGCAGACCTGTGGGGATCTGTATCAAAGGGGACGAACGGTTTCTCACAGCCGACGGCACGCTCACCGATGATCCCTCGCAGGCACTCCACATCCGCGCCGAGGAGATCGCACAGAGCTTTCAGGCGGTCTGCTCCTACTCCGTCTACAGCCATGAACGCGATATCACCGAGGGCTTTGTGACCATTCGCGGCGGATGCAGAGTCGGCATCTGCGGCACGGCATCCGGTCAGACGGACATGCCGGCAGCACTACGCCATATCAGCGGACTGAATTTCCGCATCGCCGGAGAATACAAGGGCTGTGCCGCACAGATCGTTCAGCAGATCGGCACAGAACCCGTCAGTATCCTGATCGCCGGAACGGTCGGAAGCGGCAAAACCACGATCCTTCGCGACCTCTGCCGCATGATCGGTGACAGATACAGAACCTCCCTTATTGACGAGCGCGGAGAGATCGCCGCCGTCCTGCGCGGCACACCCCAGCACGAGATCGGACAGAAAACCGATGTCCTCGACGGCTATCCGCGCGCCTCCGGCATCCTCACAGCACTGCGCGTCCTCACACCGGAGTACATCGTCTGCGATGAGATCAGCACCGAGCAGGATGTGCAGGCGATCCTGCAAGCTGCCGGATGCGGTGTGCAGTTCCTTGCAAGCTGTCATGCCGGATCACCGGAGGATCTGCACCGCCGCCCCGTCCTGCGCCCCTTGCTGGAAGGAGGCGTGTTCCGTTATTGTGTGATGCTCGGACATGCCGGAAGCATCCGCACCGTCAGAAGGCTGGCACAGCGATGAAGTGGCTGGGGATCATCTGCCTGTTCCTGACCTGTGCCGGAATGGGCTTTTACGCCGCACGGATGCTGCGGACAAGGCTTGTGCATACCCGAAAGCTTTCGGCTCTGCTGGAGGATTTCGCGGCACACATCCGCTACCAGTGCCTGCCGCTGGAGGATCTGCTCACGCTGTTTGCAGAGCATCCGAATTACACGGGCTTTTCCTTTCTCCGGCAGGTCAGCCGCGATTTCAGCCCCGGCATTCCGCCGCGCACGCTCTGGAAGGATGCCGTATCCGCCGATGCCGCCGTACCGCCGCAGGCAGTGGGCATCCTCTGTGCATTGGGGAATGTGCTCGGCACGACGGACATGGCAGGACAGCTTGCCGCCATTGACCTGCACCGCCGTGAGCTGGACGGTCTTGCACAGGAGCTGCACACGGCATGTGAGAAGAAAGGAGAGCTGTATCGGCGGCTTGGAGTCCTGCTCGGCGCGATGCTGGCGATCCTGCTGATATAAAGGAGCAAAATCATGGATATTGATCTGATTTTTAAAATTGCCGGAGTTGGCATCATCGTAGCCGTGCTCAATCTCGTGCTCAAACGTGCCGAACGTGAGGAACAGGCAATGATGACCACGCTTGCAGGATTGGTCGTGGTGCTCATGCTGATGGTCGAGGAGATCGGCGCACTGTTCGACACGGTCAAGACGGTGTTCGGACTATGACGATACAGGCAGCCATCGGATTTTGCATCTGCGGATGCATCCTCGGTCTGGTGCTGCGCCAGTACCAGAAGCCGCAGGCAGTTCTGCTCGGACTTGCTGTGTGCTGTATTCTCCTGATTGCCGTCCTGCCGCAGATAGAGGACATCCTTCGGACTGCCTCCGCATTCTTTTCCATGACGGGCATGAATGCCGAATACCTCAAAATTCTCTTGTTTTCGTCGGTGGCGTATCTTTGGACGTATTTGATGACGGGCTCGTGGAAAGTCGCGCTGATATAT
>CALGTT010000330.1 GCA_937901485.1 uncultured Ruminococcus sp. | reverse complement strand
CCCTTTGCGTCGAGGTAGCAGGTTGCCTTGCCGGCATCGCTGGTGTAGATCAGGTTGCCGTCGCGGTAGAGCTTGAATACTGCATTGTCAGCATCGTTGGCATTGAATCGCCAGCTGACCAGCATTCCCTTTCCGGTGTTGATGGCGTTGATACCTCTGTCAAGGTACTCCATTACGTTCTTGCCCGTGCCATATGCCGCATCTGCCTTTGTCGGTGCGTTGAGTACTCCCGGAAGCATTCCGAAACACATGGACAGTGCCGCTGCCATTGCAGCAAATCTTCTGGTTGACTTTTTCATAGCGCATTCTCCTTTTAAATAATTTTACTTAAATCCGACTCCTTCAGCCTCGCTGATTTATTAACGTTTAATTAACAATTTCATTATATCACATGAACATTGAATTAGCAATGATATTTTCTATCATTGACTTGACATTTTCTTGCACTTTTGGTATAATTTATACAAGAGAAATAATGCGCGATATTGCTTAATTTACGCGCATACAGCAGGGGAATTCGGGCTTGAACAGTCCAAACAATATTGACGAATACGATTAAGTTAAACAGAAAGGAGTCCGTTATGCACATTTACATGCTGGGTTGGAACTGGAAGCATTCCGATACCTTAGCGATCGAACGTCCGAACGGGCATTTTGGCTCGCAGATCATTCTTGTGCGATCCAAGGGACGGATCATCATGGACGACAGAGAGTACCATGTAAAAAAGAATACGGTATTTCTTGTAGAAAGCTGCCTGCCGCACTGCATTTATGCGGACGGTGAGGAATATGTGGACGACTGGATCCGCTTCAGCATTGATCAGGAGGATGACCGCGACTTCATGGATTCGCTGAATCTGGAATTCAACGTGCCGATCGAGCTGAAGGATGATGCGGTTTCCCATATGATCGCCGCGGGCGTGGAGATCTTTCAGTCGGATGTACCGCATAAGAACGAAACGCTCAACTTCATGATGCGGACGATCCTGCGGCATATCAATGAATATGTCAAGCCGCAGAACAAGCGTGATTCCAATTATTATGCGGAGGCTCTTGACAAACTCAAAAAGGAAATCTATGAAGACCCCTCCCACGACTGGACGATCCCGAAGATTGCCGAGGATCTGAACATCTCTGTTTCCCATTTCCAGAGGCTTTATAAAAAAAGATTCGGCGTTTCGTGCATGAACGATGTGTTCATCAGCCGCATGAACTACGCCAAAAAGCTCCTGCTGGAAACGGAATATTCCGCTAAGGAGATCGCGTTCATGTGCGGCTACCAGAGCTATGAATATTTCTCACGTTCCTTTGTAAAATACGCCTGTGTTTCTCCGGCGCAGTATCGTACCAAGTTCAAAGAGGCATAATTTTTTTGACAAGCCTGATTTTTGTATTGCAATTGTGTACAAAGTGTGATATAATGTTGGAAGTCGCATCATACACAGCTTATTAAAATCAACTTTCAGGCATTTCATTTTTGCGATCCCGACAGACTGTGTGTGATATCATCGGACATATCAAATATAGATCAGGAGGTACAGAAATGAAGAAATGGACCAAAGCAACGGCAGCACTTCTGGCGGCTTGCCTCGCACTGCCGGCATCCGGGATGCAGAGCATCCGCACGGACGCGGCAGAAAGCGTCATGATCTCGCCCTACAACACCTACGAGATCAATGACGGCGTATTTGAGGGATGGGGCACTTCCCTTTGCTGGTGGGCGAACCGCATCGGCTATTCGGATTCCCTTGCACAGCAGGCGGCGGATGTGTTCTATGGCGATGAGGGACTGCGGCTGAATATCGCCCGTTTCAACATCGGCGGCGGTGACGATCCGACACACGACCACATCACAAGAACGGACTCGAACATGCCCGGCTATACCGTTTACAATAACGGCAAGGTCACCTACAACTGGGATGCCGACCACAACCAGAGAAATGTCCTGCTCAAAGCCATTGAAGCAGCAGGGGATGACATGATCGTGGAAATGTTCTCGAACTCCCCGCCCTACTATATGACCAACAGCGGATGCAGCTCCGGCGGCAAGGATCCGAATAAGAACAACCTCAAGGATGACTGCTATGACGATTTTGCGGAATATTTCGCAGAGGTCTGCTACCACTACGAAACCGTGTGGGGCGTGGATATTCAGAGTGCAACTCCCATGAATGAGCCGTACACGAATTACTGGAGCGCGAATAGTCCGAAGCAGGAGGGCTGTCATTTCGATCAGGGCACATCGCAGACCAATGCCATTCTAGAGCTGGAAAAGGCTCTGAACGCCAAAGGTCTTGGTGACATTATCCTCTCCGGCACTGACGAAACCTCCATCGACACGCAGATCTCTTCCTATCAGAAGCTTTCCGGTGATGCAAAGGCGGCGATCGACCGCATCGACACGCACACCTACAGCGGCAGCAAGCGTTCGGAGCTGAAGGAGCTTGCAGTCAGCGCAGGAAAGAACCTCTGGATGAGCGAGGTGGACGGCGGCAGTACGGCAGGAACAAATGCTGGACAGATGGGCTCGGCACTCTGGCTTGCACAGCGCATCACGACCGATGTCAACGATCTCAATGCCTCCGCATGGATCATGTGGCAGGTCATCGACAATCACATTTCCAAGGACGGCTACAACGGCAACAAGGATTCCGGTATGCCGAATGTGAACGGCGGTTTCTGGGGTGTGGCTGTTGCGGATCATGATAAGGATGAGATCATCCTGACAAAGAAATATTACGCATTCGGGCAGTATTCCCGTTACATCCGACCGGGCATGACGATGCTCAAATCCTCCGGCTCGACCGTGGCGGCATATGATCCGGAAATCGGACTGCAACGAAAGATACATAATATCGAAAATGCGCCCTTCCGCACGAAATTTGAGCATATCTTTGAAGAGATGCAAGGAATTTCTGCCATCGGCTGCATCAGTGATACGGACCCGCAGCCTTTGCTGATCCGTTCTCATTT
>CALGTT010000329.1 GCA_937901485.1 uncultured Ruminococcus sp. | reverse complement strand
TGGTGCGGATAAAAGGACTTGAACCTTCACCCCCTTGCGAGGACTAGCACCTGAAGCTAGCGCGTCTGCCTATTCCGCCATATCCGCGTCATCATTTCCGCGACTCAACAAAAAATATTATACCACATCATCAACCGTTTGTCAACCCCTTTTTTGAAATTTTTTCAAAAAAATATTTTTTATGCGGAAAAACAAGTTTTTTCTGAAAAGCTCTGGTCAAATCCTTGAAAATGTGCTATAATATAACTAAGTATGTGTAATTCAAAGGAAAGAAGTGAAACTATGGCGATCTATCTGGATAATGCTGCAACCACAAAACCATCTGCCGCAGTGATCGAAGCAGTGACACACTGCATGAGTGAGGTGTACGGCAACCCCTCCTCCCTGCATCGTGTGGGACTGGATGCCCAGCTTCTCATGGATGATGCGCGAAAAGCCATTGCTTCCGCGCTCGGCTGCGATGTCGGCTGCATCCTGTTCACCTCCGGTGCAACGGAGAGCAGCAATCTTGCACTGCGCGGCGCGGCAGCGGCATATGGAAAACGCCGCCCTCATATTATAACATCGGGCGTGGAGCACGCCTCCGTCCACAGCACGATGGATGCATTGGAGGCGCAGGGCTTTCGTGTGACGCGGATTCTCCCGAATGCAGATGGGGAATTTGATGCAAAGGATTTCATCAACGCCGTCACGGAGGATACCTGCCTTGTCAGCATGATGCTGACGGAAAACGAGACCGGCAGGATTCTTCCGGTACAACGGGCGTTTCGAACCATCAAAAAGCGTTTTCCCGATGTGATCACGCATTGTGACGCGGTACAGGCATTTATGAAGCTCCCTGTGCGCGTGAGCGATCTTAATGCCGATCTTATCTCCGTCAGTGCCCATAAAATTCACGGCCCGAAGGGCGTCGGTGCGCTGTATATCCGAAAGGGTGTCCGGCTGATCCCGATCGTAACGGGCGGCAAACAAGAAAGATCCCTCCGCCCCGGCACGGAAGCAATGCCTCTGATCGCCGGATTCGGTGCGGCAGTGCGGGAAATGCAGGGTACAATTTCTGCCCGCTATGCGCACGCGGTACAGCTTCGTGATCATCTCCTTACAAGGCTCGCAGAGCTTGACGGCATCAGCATCAACAGCTCGCCGGAGGGAACGCCGTACATCGTCAATCTTTCCGTAAAGGGTATCCGTTCCGAGATCATGCTTCATTTCCTTGAAAGCAAGGGGATCTATGTGTCCAGCGGCTCTGCCTGCTCCAAGGGTGCAAAAAGCCATGTGCTTTCTGCCTATGGCATCTCCGATGACCGCGCGGACAGTGCGCTGCGTATCAGCTTTTCCGGGGAAACGACCACAGCGGAGATTGATGTCCTGATCAGCGCGATCGGACAGGGACAGGCACAGCTGATCCATAAGTGATACATTATAAAAGAAAGGATTTTTTCAGATGAAAGAAGTAATTCTGGTTAAATTTGGTGAAATGGCTCTGAAAGGGCTGAATAAGAGAACATTCGAGAGTATTCTGATGAAGCGCATCAAGTACCGTCTGAACAACCTCGGAAGGTTCACCTACAACAGTATGCAGTCCACCATTTACATTGATCCGCAGGAGGACGGCATTGATCTTGACGAGGCGATCGCGAGACTTCAGAAGATCTTCGGTATTGCGTCCATCTGCCGCGCGTGCGTCTGCGAAAAGGATTTTGCGGACATTACCGAGAAGGCAAAGGCGTATCTGGAGGAAACGCTTGAAGATGCACGCACCTTCAAGGTGGATGCAAAGCGTGCGGACAAGACGTTCTGCATGAAGACACCGGAGATCTGTGCGGAGCTTGGCGGCATTCTGCTTGAACAGCATCCGCATCTGAAGGTGGATGTGAGAAATCCGGAGATCACGGTCATGGTCGAGATCCGCGATACCAACGCCTATGTGCACGCTCAGAAGCTCAAGGGCGCGGGCGGTCTGCCCGTTGGATGCAGCGGCAAGGCAATGCTCCTGCTCTCCGGCGGTATCGACAGCCCCGTAGCCGGCTATATGATGGCAAAGCGCGGCATTTCCGTGTCTGCCATCCAT
>CALGTT010000328.1 GCA_937901485.1 uncultured Ruminococcus sp. | reverse complement strand
ACCTTCTGGGAAATACGCGCTGCCATCGGTACAGCGGATACACCGGCAGAACCAATCAGCGGGTTGATCTTACCGCCTGTAATCCAGTTCATCAGCTTTGCCAGCAGCAGACCGCAGCAAGTACCCAGAGAGAATGCGATGACACCGAGGATCATAACCTTGAGGAAGTCCCAGGTGATGATGCTGTCAGCAGTGGTGGTCGCACCAACGGAGATACCGAGGAAGATGGTAACGATGTTCATCAGGGCATTCTGTGCAGTGTCTACCAGACGGCTGCAAACGCCGCTTTCCTTGAGCAGGTTGCCGAACATCAGCATACCTACCAGCGCACCGGCGGAGGGAACGAGCAGGGCAACAACGAGGGTTACAACGATCGGGAAGATGATCTTCTCGGTCTTGGAAACCTGACGGAGCTGCGGCATCTTGATGGAGCGTTCCTTCTTGGTGGTCAGCAGCTTCATGAAGAACGGCTGAATTACCGGTACAAGTGCCATGTATGTATATGCTGCCAGCGCGATCGTACCTGTGGTCAGGTCGAAATCACCGCCGCCGCCGAGGAGCTTACTGGAAACGTAAATTGCAGTCGGGCCGTCCGCACCGCCGATGATAGCGATAGAACCGCACTCAGCCGCATTCATGCCCAGCAGCGCAGCTGCTACGAATGTGAAGAAGATACCGCCCTGTGCTGCCGCGCCGAGCAGGAAGCTCTTGGGGTTTGCGATCAGCGGGCCGAAGTCGGTCATCGTACCGATGCCGAGGAAGATCAGGCAGGGATAGATCTGCAGCTTAACGCCCAGATACAGTTTATCCAACAGACCGCCGTCGTGCAGGACAGTGAACAGCCAGTCAGCATTCTGTTCCATTGTCCAGAATTCCGCGTGATACATCATATCCTCCGGAAGAACGGCAGGAAGGTTAGTCAGGAACATACCGAACGAGATCGGGAGCAGCAGCAGCGGCTCAAATTCCTTGACGATCGCCAGATACATGAATACAAATGAGATCAGGATCATCAGCAGGTTTTCCGGACTGCTCATCAAAGCACGAAGTCCGCTGGTTTCCCAGAGTCCCATCAGGATATTCACCAGAATATTTAAAATTTCCATATCCTATACTCCTTTACTTCTGATTAAAAGGGCATGACGTTGTTGCGTCTGCCATCCATGCCCCACGCAGTTCTTGCGCCGAGTCTGCCGTTTGCGGCGGGCTTGACAGAACGTACCTTGTAGGTCGTGCCGTCCGCAGCACTCATGGCAGCAATGACAGCGGAAATAACCGCGATCACTTCGTCATCATCGGAAGCCGCAGCGGGTGCAGCAACAGGTGCGGGCGCAGCAGGTGCAGCGGGTGCAGAAGGCTTCGGCGCACTTTTTGCCAGCGCAGCCGCCTGCTTTTCTGCCTGCTTCTTATTGATATTCTCAAAGATCTTGCCAAAGAGGAAAATCACGAATACCAGAAGCACCAGACAGGCAAACACAATGCCCAGACCAGCAAGTGTTACACCTGCGATCTGTGCGCTGCTGAGCAGATCCTCACCGGGGATGGAACCGCCTGCAAGCATGTGGATGTTGTTGAAAGCTGATTGGAAATTCATATACTCACACTCCGTTCTTGAAAATTCAGCATACATATCTATTATACAATAGTTCGTCATCTTTTGCAAGCGTTTTTTGAAATTTTTTCTGACTTTTTAAAAATCCGCAGTCTGACAGAACAAATTTCCTGCTTTTGGAAAATGATTGACAAATTTTTGCGGTTGTAGTATAATGAACGTGAAATAGTTTGCAAAGGAGTTCTGCTATGAAATCAACACTTGCCGCAGCGTTGACCGCTGCCACGGAACACACAATTGAATCCGCCATTACAGAGGAGGCAGAGCAGGTTTCCACACTGCTGACAGATCTGTGGAATTTCATCCGCGATCTTCTGCCCTCCCTTGGCTCGGCACTGATTGTTCTGCTTTGCGGCATTGCGCTGAGCAAGGCACTGATGAAGATCGTCAAGCGCACATTAAAGAGGACGAGTATAGATCCGACCGCGGTAAGCTTTCTCAGCTCCCTCATCAGCGTTCTGCTCTATCTGATCGTTGCTGTTATCGTGCTCTCCGTTCTCAATGTTCCGATGGATTCCATCGTCACCGTCATCGGCACAGCCGGACTTGCCATCGGTCTTGCCCTGCAGGACAGCCTTGCCAATGTTGCAGGCGGCTTCCTTATTATGTTCTCCAAGCCTTTAAAGGTAGGGGATCTGGTCAAGTTCGGAGACATTACCGGCACAGTGAAAAGCGTGGGCATCCTCCAGACCAAGCTTGTGCTCGGCGACCAGACGGTCGTGTTCATCCCGAACGGACAGGTTGCGGAGGCGGTGATCGTCAATTATTCCGAAAAGGAGATGCGCCGCCTCGATCTGGAGATCGGCATTTCCTATGATGCGGATTTTGAGAAAGCCAAGCAGCTTATCGGGGAACTGATCAAGGCACACCCCCTCGCCGCCGAAGAACCTGCACCCCTTGTGCGTGTGGGCAGATTTGATGACAGTGCAGTTGTGCTCTTTGTCAAGGTCTGGACGGCGAATGATGATTACTGGGATCTCCATTATGATCTGCACGAGCAGATCAAGAAAGCGTTTGATGAAAACGGTGTTTCCATGCCCTATCCGCAGGTGGATGTGCATATGATAGGGAACCGATGACCTTTTGAAAAGAAATTTTTATGAATATACGGCTATATTCCGGCGTTTTCTTAAAATGCCGGAATTTTTTTGAAAAAATTTGAAAAAAGGGGTTGACAAATCGAAAACAGTGTGGTATAATATAAAAGTCGTCAGGCGAGAGTGATAAAAACGAAAGCCGAAACGACCGAATGAATTGGTTGGGAGCTTAGCTCAGCTGGGAGAGCATCTGCCTTACAAGCAGAGGGTCACAGGT
>CALGTT010000327.1 GCA_937901485.1 uncultured Ruminococcus sp. | reverse complement strand
AGTGAAACGGGCGGTGCCGGAGTTTGTTCCGACGGTACGTTTTGAGGAAGGTGTGCGCCGGGTAATCGAATATGTATTGGCGCATCCGGAATTGCAGACGGAGGATCCGGAATTTGACGCTTACTGTGACCGTGTGATTGCCGCAATGGAGAGTGCAAAAGCACAGGTTCAGGGAGAATAATAAAAAAAGGACGGCAGTACGCCGTCCTTTTTATTGTTATTCTGAAAGACAAAGCATTGACGGAATCCCCGAAATATCAATTTCTCCGTCATAGACATGCGTTACAGGGCCGGTCATCATTACCGTACCATCGGACTGGTAAGTGATTTTCAAATCACCGCCGAGCAGATGCACTGTAATTTCCGTATCATGCTTGCAGAAGCCGTTGAGGACGGCTGCCACAACGCAGGCACATGCACCAGTACCGCAAGCATAGGTTTCACCGCTGCCGCGTTCCCACACGCGCATGTTCAGTGTGGTTTCGTCAATGACCTGTAAAAATTCCGTGTTGATGCGCTCCGGAAAGAGTGCATGATGCTCGAAATGCGGCCCGATTTGCTCCAGCGGAATGTCCTTGGGATCATTGCAGAATACGATGCAGTGGGGATTGCCCATCGAAACGCAGGTGACGGTATATTCCTGCCCGTTGACCATGAGGGGCTGTGCAATGCAGGTTTCACCGTCCATTTTTACGGGGATGTCCGCCGGTCTGAGGATGGCTTTGCCCATATCCACAGTGGCAGCAACAGCAACGCCGTCATTGATCTCCAGCGTGATATATTTGATGCCGGACTTGGTTTCGACCGAAAGCTCGGACTCTGTGACAATGCCGTTGTCATAGGCAAATTTGCCGACACAGCGGATGCCGTTGCCGCACATCATGCCCTCTGAGCCGTCCGCATTGAACATGCGCATCCGGCAGTCTGCGACCTCCGAAGGGAGGATCATGATCAGACCATCCGAACCGATCCCGCAGCGGCGGTCGCTGACGAATTTCGACACAGAATTCGGATCACCGATGGTTTCTGTAAAGCCGTTGACGTACACATAATCATTGCCGATTCCATGCATTTTGCTGAATTTCATAGATTATCTCCTTACTCCGGCGGTGAGCCGGCTGAATTGCATAGTATTATTATAGCGGATTTTGGGGGTACATGTCAAGTCCATCGGCACAGTTCCGGAAACGGGGTTTACTCCGTTTCTTCCTCCTCATCATCTATCACAGCCTCCTCACTGCTCTGCAAAAGCCAGCGCAGGTCATTTGTCACCTTTTCAAGGGCTTCCAGCGCATCGGCAAGTGCTGCCTGTGACTGGTAGTAGAGTTTTTTGTAGTCGAGCATAAATTCACCTCTTTTGGTATATACTAATTATAGTATATACCAAATCAGGAGGATTGTCAAGTAAAAGTATATCAGTTATATTGGATATATATAGATTCATATATACATAAGGAGGTATATCCATGATACTGATTACACTGGAGGAGCTGCTCAAACAGAAGGGTATCAGCCGTTATCAGCTTTCGCAGATAACCAACACAAAATACCAGACGATCGACAACTATTATAAAAACCGAGTGACGCGCTATGATGGCTACCTGCTTTCCAAGATCTGCAAGGCTCTTGATTGTGAGGTAGGTGATATTCTGAAGTATGTAGAGGACGAAACATAAAAATACAGAAATGTATTGCATTTGTGCGCACAATATGGTATAATAAGAGTGTAAAGAGAGCTTGAAAGGAGTGTGCACTCATGGCAAAAACCGCAAATTTATATGTACGGATCGAACCCGAGGTCAAGGAACAGGCTGAATTCATCCTCAGTTCTCTCGGCATCCCCGTTTCCTGCGCCATCAATATGTTCTACAAACAGATCATTCTCCAGCAGGGACTTCCATTTGAAGCCAAGCTTCCTGTTCACCAGCCGCTTTTTATGGATACCTTAACGGAAGAACAGTTCAATACAGAAATCGAAAAGGGGTTCACTGCAATGCGTGAGGGCCGTACTGTTCCTGCGGAGCAGGCTTTTGCGGATATGAACAAGGAACTGCTGCCATGAAATACGCTGTATACCTGACTGATCCTGCGGAGAATGACCTGCGTCTGATTCATAATTATCTCTCGGCTGTACTCCAAGCACCTGATACTGCCGCATACCAAACCACAGAAGAAAACATCGAGGAATAAAACAAAAACGCCGATCACTCGGCGTTTTTTTCATATCTTATTCGATATTGTTCTGCTTCTTCATTGCAGTCAGGGTGTTCTTCATCAGCATAGCGATCGTCATCGGGCCTGCACCGCCGGGGACGGGGGTGATCCACGATGCCTTCGGCTCGACTGCCGCAAAGTCCACATCGCCGCAGAGCTTGCCGTTGTCCAGACGGTTGATGCCAACGTCAATGACAACCGCACCTTCCTTTACCATGTCCGCAGTTACGAAATTCGCTCTGCCCACTGCCGCTACCAGAATGTCCGCTTCACGCGTTACGGATGCAAGATCCTGTGTTCTGCTGTGGCAGATGGTCACTGTGCCGCTTCTGTGCAGCAGGAGCATTGCCATGGGCTTGCCCACAATATTGCTTCTGCCGATGACCACGCACTTCTTGCCGCTGATCTCCACGCCCGTGGAGTCGATCAGCTCCATGACACCTGCCGGTGTGCAGGGCAGGAATGCGTAATCGCCGATCATGATCCTGCCGACATTCTCCGGATGGAATGCGTCCACATCCTTTGCCGGAGAGATCGCGTTGATGATCGCGGTATCGTCAATGTGCTTCGGTACGGGGAGCTGTACGAGGATACCGTTGACCTTCGGATCGTTGTTCAGTGTGTCCACCAGCTCCAGAAGCTCCTCCTGTGTGGTTTCCTCCGGCAGTGCATACTCAAAGGACTGGAAGCCCACAGCCTCACATGCCTTCTTCTTGTTGTTGACATACACGCGGGATGCCGGATCATTGCCCACGATCACCACTGCAAGACCTGCCTTGATGCCGTGCTTTTCGTAAATTGCCGCTGCCTCTGCGCGCACCTGTTCCTTGACCTGTGCGGAGACCTGCTTGCCGTCAATCAGTTTTGCCATTGTTTTCGTCCTCCTGTTTGTCTGTAGTTTCTTGATTTTCATCCGGAATGCTCTTGACTTCCGGCTGTGCTGCTGTTTTACCGGCTTTCTTTTCCAGCCGTTTCTGATATGCTGCCTCTGCCTTTGCCGCTGCTTCCTCCAGAAGTGCCTTGGATTCCGCAGAATTGCAGTAGAGCACATAATCCCTGCCCATACGCTTGACCTTCGAGCCGCATACGATCAGCAGGATGACGGAGAACACCACGCACAGAGCCGCAAGCACCTGCGAAACGCGCAGTGTACCGAGCATCAGGCTGTCCGTGCGCAGTCCCTCAATGAAGAATCTGCCCAGTCCGTACCAGCCGATGTACAGCAGGAAGATCTGTCCGTCAAATTTCCGCCATTTATGGAATGCGAACATCAGCAGTGCAAAGCCCGTCAGACACCAGACGGATTCATAGAAAAAGCACGGGTGCACTGGATACTCCGCACTCAGCGACGCATCACCAGCCATGGTGTAATTGTTGTAGATCCAGTTCTGGATGCGTCCGCCCGTCATGCACAGCAGGCTGTCGGTATTTGCGCCAAACGCCTCCTGATTGGTAAAATTGCCCCATCTGCCGATGCCCTGACCGAGCAGGAAGCTCACACCGACCACATCGAGCAGCGGGAGCAGGCGGACTTTGCGGCATTTTGCCACAATACCGCCCACAAGGAGCGCACCGATCAGACCGCCGTAGATCGCCAGACCGCCGGTGCGGGTGTTGAAAATGGAAAGAAGATCGTCTTCAAACTCGTGCCAGTTGAAAATGACATAGTAGGCTCTTGCGCCGACAATGCCGCCGATGATGCCGCCGATGACAGCATCAATGGCTCTGTCGGGTTCAATGCCTGCACGCGGCATATTGTACATGCCGATCATGATCGCAAGCAGCAGTCCGAAGGTGATGATCAATCCATACCACTGGATATTCACTCCGAACATCGTAAACGCTGTGGGATCAATTGCAACTTCAATGCCCAGATGGGGAAACACGATCTCGTTGACTCCGAGATCGGCACAGCCCAGTTCTTCTACTGTTGACATATGCCCCTCCTTATTTGCTGCGGATCACAGAAAGGGATGCATTGTCAAGATCGACCTCCTCGCGCAGGAATGCCAGTGCTTCCTCGTAGGTGATGGAAGACAGGATCTCTGCCGCCGCAAACGGACGGATACCGGCGATAAAGGCGTTGATCATTCTGGTGGCGTTGACCTCGACATTTTCGCAGCCGCGCACCATGCCGCCGTAGCCCACGCGCCGGATCAGCTCAAAGGCTTCACGGTCGAAGCCGTTCTGCTTGGCATCCGCAATAACCTCAAAAATACGGTCACGCACCGCCTCCGGATCACGGGATTCGCCGCCGCAGGTAATGGCAAAATAGCCCTCACCGGTGAACGGTGCATCCACGGAAAATTCAGAATTGATCAGGCCCTGTTCCGTCATTTCCTGATAGAATGCGGAGCTGGTATCAAAGAGCGTCTGCATGGTCATGGAGGCAAGGTATTCTGCCCTTACCAGATCCAGTCCGCTTCTGGGCCTGAGCTTGAAGCCGAGGTTGAAGATGGGTGCGCCGGTCGGGAGATTGTCATAGACCAGCTTTTCCTTGACCTCATACGGTTCTTCGGGGAATACCTGTTCAAGTCCCTGATCCTCACAGGGCTTGAGCAGACGGTCGCAGATCTCCAGCACCTCGTCCGCCTTCACATTGCCGGCAACGGAAAGTGCCATATTGTGGAGGTTGTAGAAGGTGTGGTAGCAGCGGTAGAGCAGGTCTGCGTCGATCTGTGCAATGCTTTCCTTTGTTCCGGCAATGTCGATGCGCACGGGATGCGCATGGTACATGGCACGCAGGAGATTGAAGAACACCTTCCATGAGGGTTCGTCATCATACATCTGGATCTCCTGCCCGATGATGCCCTGTTCCTTGTCCACGTTTTCCTTGGTAAAATACGGATTCTGCACAAAGGACAGCAGGATCTCCAGCGATTCGTTGAAATGATCCGAACAGCTGAACAGGTAGCATGTGCGGTCAAAGGAGGTGTAGGCATTGGCATCCGCGCCGGTCTTTGCGTACTGTGCAAAGGCATCGCAGTCCTCGTTTTCAAAGAGCTTGTGCTCCAGAAAATGCGCGATACCGTTGGGAACTTCCGCATAATCTGCCTCACCGTTAAGACGGAACTGTGTGTTGATCGAGCCGTAGCGCGTGCCGAACAGTGCGTGGCAGGTATGATAACCGGGCATTTCCATGATATAGATATCCAGACCGCTTTCGTGCTTGACATGCAGGCAGCTCTCACCGGTCACTTCCGATCGGATGGTTTCAGTCGTTCTGTTCATTTGTACCCTCCTGCTGCATCAGATAGATGGTATCCACGCGCAGTGCATTGGCTGCGTCGATCACATCCTGTCGTGTCAGTTTCTGATAGGCTTCATTCATCTCCGAAATACCGTCATGATCTTCATCGCAATATTGCAGATGACTCCACACGATGCAGGACATCGGAGTATCCCCCGCGCCGTGCAGACCATTGAGCATACTGCGTCTTGCATCCTCAAGCATGTCATCGGTGAAATCACCGCGTTTGATGGCTTCAAGCTGTTCGAGAACAGCATCACAGGTTTTCTCTGCATTTTCCAGCTCCACGCCGCTGCTGACAAACATGGATCTCTTGACATTTGCCAGACGGCTGGAGCAATAATAGCAAAGACTGAGCTTTTCACGGACATTCATGAACAGCATGGAGAACGGAGAAGAACCGAACATCACATTCATCAGATTCATGGCGTATTTCTTCGGTGCTTCGCCCTTGAGCACCATCACGAGCTTGGACTGGCTGACGGGCATCGGTTCTGTGATGCGCTGGCTCTCGTCCCTGCACGGGCTGGGGCTGAAGAAGGTCAGCGGCACGGGACGGCGCGTGATGCCTGCAAAAGCAGCCTTCAGGCGTTCACCGATCTGCGGCGCATGTTCCGGCCCGACATGGTAGATGCGGACAACTGCCTGTTCGAGCATATTGCGGTAGACTTCATACACGGATGCGGGCGTGAGCAGCTCGACATCCTCCTTCGTACCGTCCGTCGGATAAGCATACGGTTCGCCTGCAAAGGCAGCTGCCGTTGCTCTTGTCAGCGCGTAGGAACGCTTGTCGTTGATCTCGGCTTCGATGGCATCGAGCAGATCCTGCTTTTCGATGCGGAAATCCGTTTCCGAAAATGCGCCGTTTTCCGCATTCGGTGCAAACAGACAGCCGAGCAGCAGATCCGCAGCATCCGCAAGCAGATCCTCACCGGAAAGGGCATAGCGATTGGCAATGGCGCAGACGGAAAGTGTGATCTGCATCATATCGCCGTGCTTGCCGCTGCTGCCCTTGAGAGAAGCTCCATACATGCTGCTGAGCTTGCGGCTCATGGCGTTGATGGAGGAATATGCCTTGCTGGTCGAAGACAGCAATGCCTGAAGCAGGGAGTAGGCGGAATTATATGCCTTGCCCGCGGGCATCATAAAAATCATTTCAATGGTGTTGGTCTTGAATTTCGGCTCTGCAATGGTCACATAATCAATGCCGTCACCGATTTTCATTTCGATTTCATTCAAAGACGTTCACTCCTTTCGTGTTATCGGTTTTTAACAGTGATGTCAATCCCCCAAACTGCAATAGAAAAGCGGGACTCGGGGGCGCAGCCCCCGCATATTCCTCCCCCGCCAAGCGGGGGAGGTGCCGCCGAACGGCGGCGGAGGGGGGGGGGGGGGGCCCAGCTTTCGTTTTTCCATTCAAGTTAAGAGAATCAGTATTATTATACCATGAATTGTTCAATAATGCAAGCATTTTCCGATCTGTTTGGTGCATAACCATGAAAAAGTACATTTTTGTCATCGATCCATTTTTCCGCACTTGACAAATGCTGAAAAACATGGTATAGTATAATAAGCAAATACAATTGTTCTTTCTACACGGACGTTTTGGAAATCAGGAGGAGCTGTATGGAACATCGGACACAATTGATTGTGGTTGACGCATCCGTTCTGCCGGATGTCATCAGTAAGGTGCTGGAGGTCAAGAAGCTGCTTGCCGGCAGGGAGGAGAAAAGCTCCGCGGCGGCTTGCAAGCGTGTGGGGATCTCCCGAAGCGCGTATTATAAATACAAAAATTGTGTGTATTCCTACGAGGATAAGATCACACAGCGGATCATTAACCTGCAGGCTGTGCTCCGTGATGAAGCCGGTGTGCTCTCCAATGTGCTCTCCGCGCTCTATGACGCGGATGCCAACATCCTGACGGTCAACCAGAACATCCCCATTGACAGTGTGGCTTCGGTGACGTTTTCCGTACGCCTGAACGGGGCAGTGCAGTCCCCCCATGAGCTGGAGGACATGCTCCGCAAGGTGCAGGGCGTAGTGGATGTAAAGATCCTTTCGGGAGAATAAGCGTACCGCCGCAAACGGCGGCGTATTATAGATGTAGAGAGGCATGAACAAATTCAGGAGGATATGAAAATGGAAAAATTTGCGGTACTCGGCTGCGGCGTAGTAGGTTCCGGCGTAGTGGAGCTGTTTGAAAAGAATAAGGCACTCATCGAAAAGAGATGCGGCAAGTCCCTCGGACTTGGCTACATCCTCGATCTGCGTGATTTTCCGGATAAGCCCTACGGTGACAAGGTAGTCAAGAGCATTGATGTGATCCTTGCTGACAAGGATGTGACCGTGGTCGCAGAGTGCATGGGCGGCGTTGAGCCGGCATTCACCTTTGTCAAGGCATGTCTGGAGGCAGGCAAGAGCGTTTCCACCTCCAACAAGGAGCTGGTGGCAAAGAAGGGCGATATCCTGCTGCAAACCGCAAAGGCACACAATGTCAACTTCTTCTTTGAGGCAAGCGTGGGCGGCGCGATCCCGATCATCCGTCCGATGCACAAATGTTTGGCAGCCAACGAATTCTCCGCAGTTGCCGGCATTCTCAACGGTACGACCAACTTCATTCTGAACAAGATGATCTGCGATAATATGGACTTTGCAGCAGCTCTCAAACTCGCACAGGAGCTGGGCTATGCAGAGAAGGATCCGACTGCGGACGTGGAGGGCCACGATGCCTGCCGCAAGATCTGCATCCTCTCCTCCCTTGCGTTCGGCAAGCATGTCTATCCGGAGTCCGTTTACACCAAGGGCATCCGTGAGGTGGAGCTGAAGGACACCAAGCTCTGTGAGCAGCTCGGCTATGCCATCAAGCTGATCGCACAGGTGAAGTCCCTCGAAAACGGCAAGATCCTGCCGACAGTGATGCCGATGGCAGTAAAGAACACCAACCTGCTTTCTCAGGTGAATGATGTGTTCAATGCTGTGATGACCGATACGGACGGCGCGGATCGTTCGATGTTCTACGGCCGTGGCGCAGGCAAGTTCCCGACGGCAAGCGCGGTGCTCGGTGATATGATCGAGCAGTTCCAGCTTGACGGCACGATCTCTGCGCAGACATGGGAAAGCGCGGAAAACGCGGACTTTATCGAGGATTTCGCGGCATTCTCCGCAAAGCGTTACTTCCGTACCACGGATGCCGATGTCAAGCTTCTGGCTGAGGTGCTGGGCGATGTGGACGAAAAGACCATTTCCACGGACGAGGACGAGACTGTGTGCATCGTGAATGCAGAAATGAACGCCGCACAGGTTGACGCTGCTGTCAAGGCACTGGCACAGAAGGGTGTGCAGGTACTGGCACAGTATCCGGTGCTGGAATAATTTCAGATAAGAATGCCCGCCATTTGGCGGGCATTTATTGTGCCAGCAGGCACAAAGGCAGCGATCGCCGGCGCAGGCTCTGCGCCCCGCCTGATGGCGGGCATTTGTGGTTTCTATTGGCTGCCGCTTGTCAGAACCGGACTTTCTCCAAACGCTTTTCAAAAAATACATTTCCCCTGCAACCTTTCCGCCCCCTGCGGTGTGTTACTAATGAAGAAAGGAGACGATGTCCATGACGACAACGGAAACAAAGCAATTGTTTGAAAAGGCAGTCGAGGAATATTCGGATATGATTACAGGATTGTGTCTGGTTCGCCTCGGAAACCAGCATGATGCCGAGGACTGTTATCAGAACGTATTCCTGAAGCTGTTCAAAAATGAAAAGATGCTGAGAGAGGATGCGGAATACCTCAAAGCGTGGCTGATTCGTGTCGCGGTCAATGAGTGTAAGAACCGTTTTCGTTTCCTGAGCCGTCATAAAACGGAATCCCTTGACTTTGTAGATCTCTATTATGAGGACAACGAAAACCGTCAGCTGATGGAAAGCGTGATGGCACTGCCCGAAAAATACAGGGAGGTCATCTATCTGCACTACTACGCCGGATATTCGGTGCTTGAACTTGCGGCGATTCTGAAAAGCCGCGAAAATACGATCAAAAGCCGACTTCGGCGAGGCAGGGAGCTGCTGAGAACCATGCTGACAGATACACCGAATGAGGAGGTTTTATGATGAAACAACTGCATCATGTTTTCGATGAAATCAAAACACCGGAAAGCTGGAAAGAGAATCTCTATGAGGCGGCGTATGTACAGAAAAAGCAACCCTCACGCCGCATCATCAAAAAGTTTGCTGCCGGCATTTCCATCGCCGCTGCTGCCGCACTCGGCACTCTGACGGTCGGGGCAGTCACAGGCACATTCAATATCGTGGAGATCCTGCGCAGCGGATTTTCTGATGAAATTTCTGCTGAGAAAATGTATGCCGGTGATTACCAGCCGCTGGATGTTGTCTGCGAAAGCGAATATGTATCCTTCCGCGCAGCCGCTTTTCTGGGCGATACCTCGGAAACCTATACCGTGGTAGAAGCAAGACTGAAGGACGGCATCACTGCTGACCACCTTTCCATTGATGTAAATGTGCTGGAAGAAAGCATCACCAATCTCAGTCAATACACCGTTTTCACACTGCACAGCGTACCGGACACAACCGAGGACGGCGAGACAGTATTCTATTTCAATGTCAGAAATCTGCCCTCCGCCTTTCCGTTCGATGTGCCGGATACCGATCTTGTGCTCCGCATCTACGGCATCCACCTGACGGATGGTGAACGGGAGATTGAGGAGGACACCGAGATCAGTATGCGCTATCGACCGGATCTGGAGGTGCTCTCCCAGATCGAGCAGATCGCGTTCAGAGAGGCGGTGAACATCAACGAAATCCCCTGCGTGATTCAGGATATGCTGGTTTCGGATTACCAGATCATGCTCAATCTCAACTACCTGATCCCCGAATCAATCACGCTCAACGGCGTGACCTATACCGACAACTGGGAGATCGGTGATCTCTGTGCACGCAAGCTGCTGAATCTGAAGTCGGAGAACGCCTACATGCCCATTGCAGAGGAATGCCCGATCCGCCTGATTGTGGACGGCGTGCCCGTACCGTTCGGCGATTTCAACGAAAACGCCACACACGCTCCCTATGAAATCATGCTCGATCCGTACGAGCCGGATGATCTGGATGAATTTGTTTCGCGTTTCTACTGCATACTCAATTTCAAGCCGACGGATTTTGAAGCCGCACAAAGCGTTGCGGTGGAGATCCGCACCGACAGCGGTGAGACCAAGGTGCTGAAAATCAAATAACCTTTATGCCCCGTTCTGCATCATGCAGGACGGGGCTTTCTCTTTCAGTTCGTTACAGAAAAGCTACAATTTCGACATTTCTCTTGACAGAACGCTGAAAGTGCGCTATACTGGTACTAATTCTCATATGCTTTCTGTGTCGGCTATGGGAATTGATCAAACAGCCCCGATACCATCTGTTTTCCACTCACAAGAAAGTGAGGTCATCATGTCAAACATCATCGAAATTAAAAACATCACCAAAGAATTCAAAGTACTGAACCGCCGCGAAGGACTCAAAGGCAGTCTGCAAGACCTGTTTTCAAGGGACTACAAAATCGTCCGTGCGGTGGACAACATCAGCATGAACATTCAGCAGGGCGAGATTGTCGGCTACTTAGGCCCGAACGGTGCTGGAAAATCAACCACCATCAAAATGATGACGGGCATCCTTGAACCGACTTCCGGAGAAATCCTCGTAGGAGGAAATGTCCCCTATCAGAACCGAACCAAAAATGCGCAGGAGATCGGTGTTGTATTCGGACAGCGTTCGCAGCTGTGGTGGGCACTGCCTCTTGTGGAGTCCTTCAAGATTCTCAAAGACATCTACGGTGTCAGCGATGCGGACTATGAAGCGATGCTCACACTCTACAAATCCCTTGTGGATATTGAACCGCTGTTACACAAGCCCGTCCGCCAGATGTCGCTGGGACAGCGTACACTCAGCGATATACTGGCAGCATTTCTGCATAACCCGAAAATCGTCTTTCTGGACGAGCCGACGATTGGTCTTGACGTTTCCATGAAAGCGAAAATCCGTACTCTCATTCATGCTCTGAACAAGGAGAAGAATACAACTGTCATTCTCACCACCCACGATATGGGCGATGTGGATGCTCTCTGTCAGAGAATTGTCATCATCGACAAGGGCAAAATGCTCTATGATAACGATATCGAACATCTGAAAAACTTCTTCGGTTCCTACAGAACGCTGAAAATCCGCATTGACGGTGATCTGAAACAGCTTGCGGAGAAAATTGACAAGGAGCTTCCCGATTTCAAGGTTTCTGCGGATGATGAGTGGATTTCCATTCTGGTGGATGAGGAAAAGGCAAAGGTGATGGAAGTGCTTTCTCAGCTTCAGAAATCCTACAATATCCGTGATATGCAGCTTGAGGAAATTTCCACCGAGGAGGTCATCAAGAAAATCTACGAGGAGGGTGTGCAATGAAGCTGAAAAAATTCCTCACCCTTACCCGTGCAGGCATCATTGAATCCTTGCAGTTCCGGCTGGGAACGCTGGTGATTATTGCCGGTAACCTGCTCTATCTGATCGTAGTCTATTTCCTGTGGAAAGCCATCTATGCCTCAGCAGGCACGGATATTGTGAATGGCATGACGTTCTCCGATACGCTCATTTACCTTGTATTGGCAACGGCACTGTTCAACTTTATGGAAATGTACCTTGTTTGGGAGATCGGACGTTCCATCCAGTCAGGAAAAATCGCACTTGACCTGCTCAAACCTATGGAATACCGGAAGTATCTGTTCTGGTCATACTCAGGCTCGTTTGTCACGCAGTTTTTCTTCACATTCCTGCCCACTTTCATCGTTGTGGCGGTTGTTACGAACGGTGCAATCCACTTCGGATGGAATCTGCTGTTTTTCATGATTTCCGTTGTAATGGCAGTGTCCATTAACTACAGCATTGATTTCCTTGTGGGAACGATATGTCTGTACACAGAGTCCATCTGGGGTATCAACATCATGAAGCAGGTCATTGTGATGCTTCTGTCGGGAGCAACCATTCCGATTGCATTCTTCCCTGAACCCCTGAAAACAATTGTCTATTATCTGCCGTTTCAGTCCATCTACAATGCACCGCTGTCCGTTCTGCTGGACGGAGATCCGCAGCCGCAGACGGTTCTCACAACGCTCGGCATACAGCTGTTCTGGTGCGTTGTCATGGCAGTGCTCAGCAAGGTGTTCTGGAAGGTATCACTGCGGCAGATTACTGTGAATGGAGGCTAATAGAATGGTTACAAAGAACGATATCATGCAGTTTTTGTCTGACAGTGGGGTAAAACGTGACGACAAGGTAACTGTTCACGCATCTCTTCGGTCTGTAGGTGAAATTGAAAACGGTGCTGATGGTCTTATTGACGCTATGTGTCAATATCTCGAAAACGGACTGCTGATAATCCCCACTCATACCTGGGACAACGTCAATCGTGAGAATCCATTTTATGATGTTCGGACGACAGTTCCCTGCATCGGAGTACTGGCAAGAGTGGCTGCATTCCGATCTGACGGAGTACGTTCGCTTCACCCGACTCATTCTGTTACAGTTTTTGGAAAGGGCGCAGAAGAATTTGTAAAGGGCGAAGAGCTTTGCGGAAGTCCCGCTCCTGTGGGCAGCTGTCTCAGCAGATTATATGAAGAAAACGGCAAGGTACTGCTTATCGGCGTTGGACACGAGCGTAATACATATCTTCACGCTGTTGACGAGCGTCTGGAAATACCCGACAGACTCAATCCCGATGGATTTATTATAACAATCAAAGATCATAGTGGCAGAGAGATAAAATCTCCACTATTCCATACACATTTTACTGCGGCAGCTGACACCTGTGTTTCCGAATACTATCCCAATTATAAAGAGGCGTTTGAATATACAGAGGCTGTCAGCTATTCACAGCTTGGCAATGCGCTTGTGTACTGCTGTGACGCAAGGAAAATGACTGACACTGTCAAAAAGCTGTGGGAAAGAGCTGACCACGACCTTTGTATCGGGAATGCTCCTGTACCGAGCTGCTACTACACAGACTGAAAAAAGGAGGGCAGAATGAAAAGAAAAGGTTTAAGCTTTTATCTGCACATTTACGGGAAAATCCTTGCACAGGACTTAAAAAGCAAAATGAGCTATCGTGCGGACTTTATCATCTCTACAATCGGTATGATTTTCACCAACATTGCGGGCTTTGTCAGCTTCTGGATATTGTTCCGCAATTTCCCGTCCATTAACGGTTGGAACTATTACGAAATGCTGTTCTTGTACGGATTTTCATTGGTTTCACTGACTCCTGTGCAGTGTTTTTTCGATAACAACTGGAGCCTGCGAATGTATGTGTATTCGGGCGATTTTGTGAAGTACTGTTTCCGCCCGATCAATCTGTTTTTCTACTATCAGTCCGAGGTTTTCGACATCAAGGGTCTTGGACAGCTTGCATTTGGTATTGGTACGATTGCCTACTCATGGAGTAAGCTGGGACTCGGTTTCACGCCGCTGATGCTGCTGAAACTGATCGTGTTCCTGATCACTGCCTCGCTGATTATGATCGCATTGCAGAATGCGGCGGCGGCAACCTGCTTCTGGATTCAGAATTCATTCTATGTGCTGGATCTTGTGACAAGATTCAAGGATTACGCAAAATATCCGATTACGATTTTCAGCCCCGTATTCCGATTTATTTTCACATTTGTCATGCCGATTGCATTTATTGCTTACTATCCGAGCATTGTCATACTTCGCCCTGAGGAAGTGCCGCTTCTGTCATGGCTCTCGCCGCTGTTCGGCGTGGTGTTCTTCTGGCTGAGCTACAAATTCTGGATGTACGGGGCGATGAAGTACAGCGGCACAGGCTCGTGATCCTGCGGGACACAGAAAGGAAAGCTTTATGGAAACACGCGTTGCCATCATCGGCATTATCGTAGAAAACAACGACTCCGTTGCCGCCCTCAACGGCATTCTCCACGAATACGGGGCGTACATCATCGGCAGAATGGGCATTCCCTACCACACGCGCGGCATCAGCATCATCAGTGTGGCGGTGGACGCGCCCCAGACCGTCATCAGCGCACTGTCCGGCAAGATCGGCAGACTTGCGGGGATCTCCGCAAAGACGGTGTACTCCAATGTGAATGGTACTGCATAACGAAAAGGGCTGCTGCACGTTCTTGTGCAGCAGCTCAGCATATCCCCGTCGGACAATGCTCTTGACAAATTATGTCGTTTATGGTAAAATATAATCACGGATAATACAGGAAAAGAGGTAATTTATGGAAGATATGGAATTCAGAACGGTATCTCCGGCGGAGATGGAACGAATGCTCGCAAATGAGCGCGGCAGACATCTCAGCGCAGGGGATGTCATGAAAATCATCGGCGCATCGCTCTGCTGTCTGTTTACTGCGGCAGTTACAGCTTTGTTTATTTATGTGATTCTGACGCTTCCGCCGGCAGAAACGGAATGCACCATGTCAGGCTGGGCGTTCGTCAACCGGATCTGTGAATATGGTATGCGCGTGCTCGAACACTCCGAGGGATTTGTCATCATCCCCATCAGCATTGCCGCGATCCTGATCGCGTGGCTCTGCGAAAGACCTGTTAATTTTCTGCTCAATAAACTGCCGCTGGGACGCTTTCCGGCGGATATCGCCGCAGCACTGCCGAGAATGACACTGCTGACAAGCGTAACTCCGGCACTCATTGTCGGACTGCACATCACCCTGCACGCATTGTCTAAGGAGCTGGGCTGGACTTCCGGTCTGCAGCTCAGTGAGAAGATCCTGCCCGTCACGGTGATCCTGTCCGGTATCATCATGATCTATCTCGTTCTGCACTGCATGACGCAGGCAGGCTTATGGGGACTCATCCTGCGCGGCTCTGTCCTTCTTGCCGCAAATTTCGGACTTGCCATCGTGTTCGGTCTGCTCGGTCAGCTCCTCGGAATGCTCCTGATCGTCATTGCGTTCGGACTTCTCGTGCTGACCTTACTGCCGTTTCTTCTGCTGTTTATGGGGATTTCCCTCTGGCGTTGACCACGGCATTTTCAATGCGTTGAATGCATTTTCGCAGTGATCCGGTGCAAGACATTACACCCATGAATAATCAGCTCCGTGTGGTTCGATCACACGGAGCTGTTTTTGTTTGCTGCTATCATTCCCCATACGACACAAACGCCCCGCCCGTGGGTGCAAGACGGCAGAATTCCGTGCGGACGTAGTCGCCGTCGGAAAGTGTAACATACTGTGTCTCGCCCTTCTCAAAAAAGATCGCGCCGAGCCATTCCTGCTGGACGGACTGAAAATCCGTGCCGTATACACACATGCCGCTGTACCCCTCGTTCGTGCTGACCAGAAGATAAGTACCTGCCGGCAGATCCCTGCCAACGCAGAACATGCCCGGCTTTTCAAACGGCGCAAGGCGGCTCGGCTCGTCCGCGCTGTACATGAATGCGTGCATCAGTTCCACGAACTGCCCCTCCTCGACGCGGATGATCAGATTGTAGTCCACCCAGCCGCCGAATGCGCGGTCGTTATCATCAAGGGTATCGTCATTGAAAATGCTCAGATGAAAGGTCTCGCCGATCACCGACACCTGCGTGCCGTCCGGCACAAGGACATACTCCCCTGCCGGAATATCCGCGCCGACCTCGTACAGACCTGCAGGCAAAGTCCCTGCCGGAACGGTCGGTTCGGTCTGCGCGGGGCGCGTCTGCGCTTCCAGATGCTGCCGTGTTTCCTCCGGCGCACGGGATTCATCGACCGAGGCGGACGTTTGCGAATTGTATTTCTCCACCAGATCGGGCAGGATCAGCTCACACACCAGAATCAGCATCACGCTCAGAAAAAGCAGGACACCGAACACGATCGAAATGACCAGAAGCGCGTAGTTTTCCTCCGCCGTGCCACATTTCGGGCAGTGCGTCCCATGATCCCATGATTCCCTGCAATGTCTGCAATAATGCTTTGCCATACTGCCTCCTTATCGGATAAAGCCGATCTCCAGCACATCGAGCAGACCTGTGCCCTCAAAGCGCAGATAGAGCGCGTGCGTGCCGTTTGTCACGGTGAAGGGGATGTAGATCCGTGCCCATTCCTTACTCGGAGAAACCGCCGCACTGCCGATGCCTGCGCCCTCCATCTGCGTGAATGCGGACATCGTGCCGGAGGCTTCGCCGCGCAGTGTGACCTGCAGTGCAGTCACATCCGCAAATTCAAAGTACTTCCAGCCGAGGAGCGTGCCGCCGCAGACCTCGCCGATGAAGCGATCCTCGCCGGAATGCGTGACATTCGGGAAGCTGGTCGTGTAGATGGAATTCGAACCGTGGGGCATGTTGCCGTTGGTGATGTTGCAGGCGATCACGGCGGGGTATGTCCCCTCTGCGCGAAGCGGTGCGCCGTTCGGCCCGCAGGAGGTGATCTCCACCTGTGCAATGCTGCCGTCGGGCGCGATCCCGATGCGCTCGGCACATGCCTGACGGCTGTAGTCGGATTTGTGGGTCAGGCGGTGGTAGAACACATACCACTGCCCGGTGAGGCATTCGATACTGCCGTGCGTTGTACCGGTCATGTTCAGGCGGTCGGCTTCCGTTCTGCCGTGCATGCCCACATCACCGTTGGAAACGATCGTGCCGCCGAACACAAAATCCCTGTCGGGATATTGACTGGTGGCATAGCAAAGCTCGTGGTTCTGCTGGGAGGAATAAATGAAGTAATAGGTATCCCCGACCTTGCGCATGGAGCTTGCCTCAAAGAATGGATGCTCCTCAAAGCTCGTGCCTTTCACGCGGTAGGGGATGATGTGGCGCGGCTCTTGCGTGATCGTGAGCATGTCGTCCCCGACCACTGCCATGACCGCACCCATCACGCTGTCGGGCGTGCCGAGGATCTCCTCGCGGGACTTGCCGAACATCTCCATTTCCTGCGCGATGCGTGCTTCATTCTCCGCAAAGCCCTCCTCCTCCTCGTAGGGGTACTGCGTGCCGTAGTAGATGCGGATGATGCCGTTGTCATTGAGCACACCGGGATCGAAGCAGACGTATTTCTTCATGGGCGTACCGTCGGGATAGCGGACGTATTTGTGGACGTCGGTTTCCGTCAGAACGACATCGCCGAGAAGCCGGCGCAGATTGTCGAGCCCGGAAACGGAAAGATAGCGGACATCGCTTCCGCCGTTTCGCAGCGTATCGTTCATG
>CALGTT010000326.1 GCA_937901485.1 uncultured Ruminococcus sp. | reverse complement strand
CTACACGGAGCAGAACGGCTTTGCCGGATCGAAGATAACGTTCGGAAACAGGTCGATACTCGATTTCGTCACGTACGAGATGGATGTGAAGTCCATCGAGGGAAGCGAATACGATTTCGGTTGCCTGGACGAAGAGTTTCCGCAGTCGTTCCTTTCGACGCTGCGGAGCCGTCTTGCGTCGAAGAAGGGGATTCTCCTGGGGACGTTCACGCCGATCAGCGGATACACTCCCGTCGTTGCGGACTTTCTGGACGGCATGCAGGTCACGAAATGGCATACGGCGTACATGCTGCCGCTCGATGGCGGCATTGTCGAGCCGTGGAGCGAACTGGGGCTTGCGCCGGAGGAATGCATGGCACTGGAGGATTCCCCGAACGGCATCCGTTCCGCATTTGCGGCAGGGTGCAAAGCTGTCATGGTCCCCGATCTTTCCGCACCGGACGAGGAGCTTCTGCCGCTTCTGACGGCGTGCGTGCCCGATTTGAGCAACGTGATTGGACTGCTGAACGAAACGGAGGTGCAGTAAAATGGCAAAACCGAATGCATTTGATATTCCGAGAATCTACTATTTCGAGAGCAAGAACACATTCACTGGCAGCCGGAAGGATTTCAATTTCAAGATCGTGCCGGACGGCGAGCTGAAAGTTTCCACATGGCATGGCTTCATCAATTCCGAGCTTGCGCAGATCGAGCAGGAAGCAAGCTTCCCGATCTCTGAGGAGGGACACGCACAGATGCTGGTGTGGCTGGAGGAACAATATCAGGCATAAAATCAGGGCTTCTGCGAAAATGCAGAAGCCCTCAGTTCATAAAAAGCGGGATTCGGGGGCGCAGCCCCCGCATATTCCTCCTCCGCAAAGCGGGGGAGGTGCCGCCGAACGGCGGCGGAGGGGGCAATTTCAGAGTCGCTTTCCCCAGAAAAAGACTTTTTCTACAAGCCGAGGGCTTCTGCGAAAATGCAGAAGCCCTCGTTTCATCAATTCTCTTCAGTCGCAAACTGACTCTCATGACGGGTAAAGAAATCTGTTCTCGGCGGCAGGAATTTCAGCCGGTGATTCTCACCGACAAAATAGTTGATCGGCTCAAAAATCGTATCCCAGCTCCAGATGCGGTCATCCACCTGCAAATATTCCTGAAGTTTCTCCGTGCCGATGGGTGCCATCGGATGGAGCAGGATTGCGGTAATGCGGATCATATAGAACAGGTTCGCCAATGCCTGCTTGCGCTCCTCAGGGGATGCCTCCTCATTGTTCAGTGCCTTTGCCATGTACTTGCTGCCGTTGCGGATATAGCTGTCGAGCACATAGGTGCACTGGTGGAATGCAAACTTGGACATATGACGTTCAAATTCCAGCACAGCCTTTTTCGCTTCGGCAAGGAACTTCTCCTCCGGTGCGAGATCCGGCAGAATGCCGTCAAATTCCTTCTGTGTGGTGTAGAATGCCGTGCGGATCATGCGGTTGTATACATTCGACAGCAGCAGACCGTCCTTCACAACAGGATCGGCATCCTCCGGCTTCGCATCCGGATTGTAGGGCTTGGGCATGAAGCTCACAGAACGCTGACCAAGTCCGAGTCCCAGCCAGTGCATACGCAGCTGTTCAGGTGTGTAATGATTGAGCAGATCATCCGCCATCGGGGGCTTGACCGCGCCGGAGCTGGATGCCTTCTTATCAAGGAACAGGATGTGGTGATTTGCCACGATCGTCGGCAGCTGAAGCTCACCCTCCGCAGGATCAGCGGTCTTTTCCGCAGCCGCCTGCTGTGCCATCCACATTGCCGGCTCTGCAATGCCGTAGAAGTAAATATTATCCTGACCAATGAACTGGTATACCTTCGCTTCCTTACTGCACCAGTAGGACTTCCATGCATCCGCATCCGCGCCCTGTTCTTCAAGATAGGTCTTGGTAAAGGAGATCGGTGCCCACAGGGATTCCGGCCATACCCATACTGTCAGATCCTCGCCGTCCGCTTCGAATTTCGGCGCAGGTACGCCCCATTCAATATTGCCCGTCAGACGGAACGGTACGAGCGTCTTGCCGGTACGGTAACGGATGCCGTTCTGTGTCAGGATGCGGCAGGCTTCGTCGCAGTCCGGAAGATTTGAAAATTCGATCGTAAAGGAGGGCTTTTTCTTCTCCTCCAGATAATTGTGTGCCGGCATCGTGTCCTTAAGTGCAAGATAGCTTTCTTCAAATTCACGCTTGATGTGGATCACCGGCGGCTTGAGAAATTCCGAAATCGTCTTGTGCACGACCGGACGGATCGCCTTGTCCTTCTGCATCACAGAAACCCAGTCCTGCAGGAGCTTTTCGTAGTCGCGCAGCTTGAAATACCAGTTGACAACGGGCTTCATCACAGGCTTTTCGCCTGTCAGCGTGCTGACGGGATTGAGCAGATTTTCGGGCATGTACTGGTGTCCGAGGTCGCACTCATCCGCATAGCCCTTTTCAGAGCAGCAGCCCTCGACCGGACATTTGCCCACGACCTGTCTGCCGTTGAGGAATACACCAGCCTTTTCGTCGAAGAACTGCATCGTGGAGATCTTTTCAAGCTGTCCTTTCTGATGCAGTGCATTCAGAAATTCCAGCGTATACTGTGCATGGACATCTCTGGAATGTCCGATGCCGGATGCGGCAAAAAGATTCGGGGAGATCGCGTAATCTTTCAGTGTTGCTTTCTGCTTTTCGTGGTTGCGTGTCACAAAGTCCACCAGAGAGCCTTCAAATTCGCCGCTTTCCACCTTCTTGCGCCAGCCCTCCGCGATGGGAGAACCGTAGCAGTCCGTACCGCTGACAAATACTACATTTTCCTTGCCGATACGGTCACGCAGGAATCGTGCGTAGGTATCCGCAAACACCATCATACCGCCCACATGTCCGAAATGCAGCTCCTTGTTGCCGTAGGGCATACCTGCGGTCACGACTGCACGCTTGGGGAATTCAGGGCGCGGAATCTCAAAGGGCTTCTTGCCCTCAGCATTATTTCTTGCCATACATTCAAAGTCCTTTCAGAAAAATCTGCTGTGCCGGAAACCATCCGGAACAGAACATCACTCCTTATTATACCACAAGGATTCCGGAAATGCAAGGGTTTCGGGAAAAATTTCCGCTGTTACAGCCCTTCACCGTTGAAGAGCGGCGTATAGCTGCTCTGCGCCGCTGACACATCCTGCAAGTATCCGTCAAACCCAAGCTCCTGCGCCGTTTTCAGCACGCTGTTGTACTCCATTTTGGTAATGCGCCGGTTCAGCTCCGGATGCTCCGGAAATTTGCCCATCGGCGTGTACTGCGACATAAGACTCAGCAGAAACTGCGATGTCCCGAACCTTTCCGCCAGATGCCGGAGCAGCGCAATGGATTCGTGACGATGCGAGGGGAGTACCAGATGCCGGATGATGCAGCCCCTTTGCAGGATGCCGTT
>CALGTT010000325.1 GCA_937901485.1 uncultured Ruminococcus sp. | reverse complement strand
CCCGTCGATGACGCCATGGACGTCATGGAAGAAGAGGCCACCGAGGATATGGAAGTCATGGCCGCTATGCTGCCCTCCGACAAGCCCTATCTCAAGACCGGCGTGTTCGAGACCTGGAAGGCCCGTCCCCCCTGGCTGATGATCCTGATGCTCTCGGCCACCTTTACAGGCATGATCCTCAGCATTCCCGCTGTCCTGACCGCGGTGCTTTCCATGCTGTTTTCGCTGGAACAGGAAGGTGAGTATCTGCTGTTCCTGTTCGTGCCGCTGATCTTTACGGTGGTTCATTTTTTCGATGCGCCGCACAACTCCCTGCCCAAGGACGCGCCGTATTTCGCGCTGTTCGCAGTCCTGCTTTTCAGCATCAGCATGTCGATGGACGAAAACACCATGCTCCTGCGCTTACTGCTGATCTTTGCGGCTCTCCTCCTGCTGGTGCACTTCTTCCTCAGCCGCAGACTGTGGACGCTGGCACTGTCCGTCTGCACCTGCGCGGCGGCGGCGATGCAGAGCCTTCCGCATAACCAGCTCTGGATCACAGTGCTCTGTCTGCTTGCACTGACCGCGGGCATGGTCTATGCGCATGTGATGCGCCGTCCGGTACTGGAGCGCGGCTGTGCTCTGGCAGGTATTCCGTTCCTGCTCATGAGCATTGGCGGCATTCTCCTGCTGTTTCTGGATACTGCCCATGTATGGATCATTACACTGGCAGTGCCGGCTCTGCTCTGGCTGGCAGAAACTGCACTTTCGCGTCATCATCTCCACGCGGCGTGCATCCGGAGCTTCTGCCTGAATTATTCCCTGCTCCTCAGCATTTTCGTGCTGATACAGGTCTGCACGGAAACGCTGCACATCGGATGGCTTGTGCTGTTCGCACTTTCGCTTGCGGTATTTGCGGTCGGAAATCTGCGCCGCCGTGAGAATGTACCCGCACTGCCGATGCTGATCTTCCTCTTTGTTGCAATGCGTGAAATGGTGCTGCTGCTTGAAACCATTCCGTCACTGTCGGAGGGATGGGTGCTGGGGCTTCAGATTGCTGCCTATCTCCTGATGCTGGTGCTCTTTGCAGGAATGGGACGTTTTCTCCTGCCGCAGGGCTTCTATACGCATGGGAAGGGGCTGTCACAGGTGGACTGGGCACTGCTGACAGCGGCACTGCCGATCTTCAGCGTGGCATCCACGATCGACTGGCATCCGTTCATGCTCGTCTGCCTGCTGCTTTCGGTGTATTCGCTCCTGTTCATTGGCAGAGTGAAAACGCGCCATATTCCGGCACTTCTGGCATCTGCGTTCGGTTGTCTGACGATCTTCATCCATAACGTGGACGATCCGTTCGGCATTCTGGAGATCTGGCATGAAGCAGATTTCAAATCCCCGCAGATCCTGCTCTATCTGCTGCCGATGCATGTCTTTATCGCGTCCCTGCTTGCGATCCTGCCGCAGAAGTTCCGTGAGCGTGTCCATATGGCAAGATTCGTTATGTACTGCTTTACGATGCTGTGCATCCTCTTTGCAAGCCTGAGCTTCAACCGTGCGGAGGACGGCATCATTCTGGCGGTGTTCAGCCTGATCATTCTTGTCGGCAGCTTTTTTGTCAAGCGTCTGCGCTGGTTCGCGCTTGGTTTTTCGGTGCTGTTCCTGATGACGGTAAAGCTGACATGGGAATTCTGGAGCTCCCTGCACTGGGGAATCTATCTGTTCCTTGCCGGCGCACTGCTCATCGGCATTGCCTTCTATTATGAATATGCCGTCCGCCGTGCCGATGAAAAAGCCGAAAAGGGCGAGCCGAAAGAGAAGCTCCGGATCTTCAAGGAGTGGCGGTTCTGATCTGACTGTGATTTATCAATGCGATGCAGGGGCTTTGCCCCTGCATTTCCCCCTGAATATGGAACAATTTCAACTTTCTTTCACTTTTTTAAAAAATTTTTCTTTTTTCTGTCCGAAAACGTCTGCCTCATCCGAATGTATATTATGAATCGGTTCAAAAAACATAAAGGAGGATCATCATGACGGATACCGAATGGTACAGCCTGATGCAGAGCGCACCGCGCGAAGCACGCAGGGCTTTGATCGACCAGTATGCCAATCTGGTGTATGCCATTGTACTGAATAAGCTGAAAGGCTCTGCAAGCCGCGAGGATATCGAGGATTGTGTCAGTGATGTGTTTGTTGCCGTGTTTGAAAATGCGGAAAAATACAGACCGGAGGGCGGCTCTCTCAAAGGCTACATCAGCACGATCGCCAAGCGCACCGCAGTGGATGCATGGCGCAGACTGACCTGCCGTCAGAATGCCACGGCTTACATAGACGAAGATGAACTGATCCTCCCGCCAGCACCGGATGATCCGGAGGAGGAGGTCACGGAAAAGATGCAGAAAAACCGGCTCTGGGAAATCGTCCAAAGTCTCGGTGATCCGGACACCGCCATCATCATCCGACAGTTTTTCTATGAACAGACGGCGCGCGAAATCGGCAAGGCTCTCTCCATGACCGCCGCCGCCGTACAAAAACGAAGTGTCCGCGCCCGAAAACGCATCAAGGAACTGTTAGAAGCCGAAGCCTGCTGCCAGAAGGGGGAATTGCTGTGAAACGAAGAAATACAATTGAAGAAGATCTCCGACAGCTCCATTGTCCCGACGATCAAACAGTCGAGGAGCTTGCTGCACAGTGTCCTGCACTCGATGCTGCTGCATTGGACAGAATTGACGCATTATGTGAAAGAAAGTTGAGTGAACGTATGAATACTATGACATCCGGTGAAAACATGCCGTTTGTATCCGGCGTGACAAAGATCACCAGAACCCAGTGGTTCCGCCCTGCCGCTGCCGCAGCAGCCTGCCTGCTGATCGCTGCCGGTGTTGCCGGTACTTCCCTGCTGGGCGGAAAAATGCCCTCCGTCAACCCCATGCCCCCCGTCAGCACGGAGAACAACGATCCGACCGCCGCATCCGCAGAAACACAGACCACCACAGAAACCACTGCGGCCGAGGCTCCGGCAGTGATCGTGACGGAAACTGTCATCTCCGAAGTCACCACCGAGATTTCCACAGAAACCACCACAGCTGTGGAATCCGCCGCAGCATCCACAGCCGCAGCTGCCGCAGCCGCAGCCACCACAACTTCCACAAAAGCTGCCGCTGCGGATCCTGCCGATGTCATCATTGACGGGCTGACCATGACCGACCTCTATGCACTGTTCAATCAGAACCTTGCATGTCTGGATTACTACTTCCTCTCCCCGCTTCCGGTCGCTTCCACCACAAACGATCCGGACGGCTATATTTACGAAGTGACCTCCGACACCTTTGCAAGCTACAGCGCACTGGAAAGCTTCGTCCGTTCGATCTATACCGCGAACACGGCGCAGGACATCCTGACGACCTATCCGTCAGGCGGTCAGCTCTATCTCGAATCCAACGGCAAGCTCTGCCGCGACGAGTACTATGCCATTGGCGGTTTTGATTATGCTGTGAACTGGGATCATTACCAGATCACAAACCCCGCAGTTGTCAACGAAAACTGCCTGACCTTTGATGTAGTGACAGACTATGTATTCGACACCGAGGAGGGCGAAAAATATGCGGAGACCTGTTACATCGTCCGTGAAAACGGCACATGGAAGCTTGACGATTTTTACGGCATGGAAAAAATGGAGTACGATCGTCCCAGCAAGGAGGAAACCGTGCTGTACAACAAAAATGTGGAGGAGCTTCACGCGCTTGCAGAAGCAGCAATGGGACTGGATATCTACTGCATTGAGAACGAGCCGCTTGACGGTACGAAGCTGTATGCCGTGGATTACACCCACGCAGGCGTAAGCTTTACGGACGGCAAGTCCTTTGAAGCCCATGTCAGAAGCATCTATGACGATGCCGCCGCTGAGTATGTCCTGAACGACTACATCTACCGCATCATTGACAACAAGGTATACATCGACACCGAGAAGGCAGATATGGAGTCCGACGGTCCCTATGTGAACTGGACGGAATTCACTGTGGAAAGCATTGATTTTGAGAACGAGGATGTGTGCACTTTCCACATTTTTGACAATTATACCTTTGCTGCATACAAAACCTTCCACGCAGTCCGCACCTCCGACGGCTGGCGTATGACGGATTTCCCGACAGACCTCCTTGCGTAACCAGATTTGGTAGTTTCCCTGTATAGATGTGATGCCCTCCGGTAATATGGGGGGGCATTATTTTATAGAAAAGTCCATTTTCTTTTGACAATATGACTATGATTGTTTGGTTTACGCAGAAATGCAAAGGGGACACCCCTTCCGTCACTCCACCCCCTTTGTCGATTTTGATAATCACTTTCCGGCATATGAAAAAGCGATCACATCCATGCTTGACAACGTTCCCAAAAAGGGATATAATAGAAAAAATACACATCTATATAGGAGGTCACTATGGTACAGGAATTTCTCGACATTTACGACAGCCGCCGTCAGCTCACCGGAAGAACGGCTCTGCGCGGTACGCCCCTTGCACCCGATGAATTCTACCTCGTTGTGCACATGCTTATCTTCAATCGCTCCGGAAAGCTCCTCGTTCAGCGGCGTGTCCCCGATAAAAACAGCTGGCCGGATATGTGGGACATCTCCGCCGGAGGACTGGCACAGGCTGGCGAGACATCCGCAGCGGCGGCGGAGCGCGAGGTGATGGAGGAGCTTGGACTGACAATTCATTTGCAGGACACTGCCCCCGTCTTTTCCTTCCGCGCCGATGGCGTGTATGATGACTACTGGCTCGTCCAGCTCGATACCGATGACGCTGCCGTCCGGACACAGACCGAGGAGGTCGCGGAATACCGCTGGGTAAACCGCGCAGAATGGGAGGAAATGATTGCACAGCGCAAGGTCATCCCCTACACGTTCCAGCATCAGCTCTTTGACCTCTATGCAAGGAATTTCCCCGGCACAAGACTTTTTCCGTTCGGCGATCCTGCACAGATCCGCGGTGCGCTGTTCGATCAGGACGGTCTGCTCCTTGACACCGAAGCCGTGGTCTGCCGCGCGTGGAATACCGCCGCACAGGAAATGCAGTTCGGGGATGTGGCACGCGCCAAGATCGAATGCCTCGGCATGAACCGCGCCAGCATGGATGCCTATTTTACCAAGCATTACCCCGATCTCGACCATACCGCATTCATCAATCGAGCGCGGGAACTGGCGCACATCGAGCTGGATGCCCATGTCCCCGTCAAACCCGGTGCAGAAGAACTGCTCCGGATGCTCAAAGCGCATGGTGTTCGCCTTGCTGTAGCAAGCTCCACGCGGGAGGCGACTGTCCGCGATCTTCTCGACCGCGCAGGACTCCTCGGCTATTTTGATGCTGTCATTACCGGTGACATGGTGCAGAATGGCAAGCCCCACCCCGAAATTTTCCTGAAAGCCTGTGATGCTCTCGGACTCCCCCCTGCACAATGCATCACCTTTGAGGATTCCAAGAACGGCATCCGCAGTGCCTACCGCGCCGGAACGTATCCCATCCAGATCCCCGACCTCGTGCCTGCCGCAACTGAAACCTACGCCCTTTCGTGGAAAGTCCTGCCTTCTCTCCACAATGCTTCCGCTTTTTTGGAAAATTATATGAAAGGTCTGTGAATAACTTAATTGCAAACACTATTTCGAAAATATTTTACCCTTATTCTACAGATAGTTTAACTAAAAACCGTTGACAAAATACTTAATAAATTGTATAATTAAAATAGCGAAGTTTTCGCGATCGTTATTTCCACACAGCATTGTACACAGAAAACGGTGTTTTCAGCATTTCCGGTGCATTGCTGTACACATTTTAAAAGGGGGAAAAGACCATGAATCGTAAAAAAATGGCAAAACTGACATCCGTCGCTGCTGCCGCTGCACTTCTGATGACGGCTGCTGCGAATCTGCCGAAGATGGATGCTGCTGCTGCAGGTCTCTCCGGTCTGGATGCAAAGGCAATCACCTCCCAGATGACCATCGGCTGGAATCTGGGCAACTCTCTGGACGCGCATTCCGCATCCATCAAGAATCCTGCAAAGTCCGTTATGTGCTGGGGCAATCCTGAGCCGACAAAGGAACTGTTTGAGACAGTCAAGAATGCAGGCTTCAACACTGTTCGTATCCCGACCACATGGTATCCGCACATTTCCTACAATGACGCAGAGCAGAGATGGGACGTGGACGACGAGTGGATGGACTATGTCAAGATGACCGTTGACTATGCGTATGAGCTGGACATGTTCATCATCCTGAACGTACACCACGAGGACTGGGTAAACGCAGCTGAGTTCAACGATGCAGCCTATGCTGACGCTTCTGCTAAGCTGGAGGGTATCTGGACAGAGGTTGCAGAGGTATTCGCAGACTACGACCAGCACCTGATCTTTGAGGGCATGAACGAGCCGCGTCAGACAGGTCTGGGCAGCTCCGTAGAATGGGGCGCAGGCGATCCCAATTCCCGCAAGTACATCAACGACCTGAACGCAGTATTCGTAAACACCATCAGAGGTCAGGGTTCTTCTGCGAACTCCGAGCGTCTGCTGATGCTGCCGGGCTACTGCGCATCCTCCGATCCGAGTGCGATCCGTGCGATCGAGATTCCGGCAAACGGCGGCAACGTGGCACTTTCCGTACATGCATACACACCCTACTTCTTCACAATGGACACTTCCGATAAGGCAAACCACACCTTCCCCGGCAAGAGCGGCTGGGGTGCGGACTATGAGCAGGAACTGAACACCATGTTCTCCAATTTCGCTGCCATCGCATCTGAAAAGAACGCGCCGATCATCATCGGTGAGTTCAGCGCATCCGACTTCGACAACACGGATTCCCGTGTGGCATGGGCAAAGTGCTATCTGGGCAATGCCAAGAATGCAGGCATCCCCTGCGTTCTGTGGGACAACAACGTTTCTTTCAATGAGACAGGTGAGGCACACGGTTATGTATACCGTCTGACCAACACATGGTATCCGAACTCTGCACCGGTCATCAAGGCTATGATGGATGTTTACGGCGTGGAGAGCGTGCTGCCGGAGTACAAGGAATATGAGCCGCCGAAGTTTGACTGGGCAAATATTCCGGTTGGCGATGACTGGATCGAGGTTTACAAGCCGGCTGAACCGGATGTACTCGGTGCATGGAAGAACATCTGCGACAACAACATCGGCAAGTACCTCAACGAGAACTACGAGCTGGTTCTGGTATATGAGTCTGCAAATGATCCGTATCTGGTAATGCAGGATATGGACGATGAGAACGGCTGGCATCAGCTGTACTCCAGCGCAACTGCAAAGGATTTCATGCTGAAGTTCACCTATGACGATGTGAAGACCACACTCGACAATGTTGGCAAGAGCTTTGACGACATGGAGAACTTCTTCATCAGCGCAGCAAACGGCGAGCTGACAGTTTACGGTCTGTATGCAATTCCGCTGAATGCAGATCAGCCGACGGAGACTACTGCTCCGTCCGAAACAATTGCTCCGCAGATTTTCAAGGGCGACGTTGACAAGGACGGCGACTTTGATGTAGTGGACATCATCACTGTACAGAAGTACATTCTGGCACAGATCGTTCTGGATGCAGATCAGGTCAAGGCTGGCGATGCTGACGAGGACGGCGTAGTGACTGCATACGACCTCGCATTCCTCAAGAGAAGCCTGTTCAAGCAGAGATAAGCGCATAGCCCGCACCGGCAAACGCATTTGAAAGCTCCCGAGTAATCGGGAGCTTTTTGTTTTGCGGACTGCTCTTTCTCACCGCATGACGCTTGAAATAAAAAGTATCGAATCAGGACGAATAAAGGACGGCGCACAACACGCCGTCCTCATTTTGAATTAATCACGTCGCCTCCGGCGTAAAGCCGATGCTTGATAATACACAAAAAGAACCCCCGTCCAAACGGACAGGGGTTCAAAGGTTAATTAGTCAACCAGCTTGATGATTGCCATCTCAGCAGCATCACCGCGGCGCGGACCAGTCTTAATGATCTGTGTGTAGCCGCCATTGCGCTCAGCATACTTCGGGGAGATCTCGTCAAAGAGCTTCTTTGCAACATCTTCCTTTGTGATATATGCGAATACCTGACGCTTGCTGTGCAGGTCAGTATTCTTGCCCAGTGTAATCATCTTTTCAGCAACTGCGCGTACTTCCTTTGCTCTTGTTACGGTAGTCTCAACCTGACCGTTCTCCAGCAGGAAAGTAACCATTGCTCTGAGCATTGCAGTTCTGTGTGCAGTTGTTCTGCCCAACTTTCTTGTACCCGGCATTGTAATTCACTCCTTTACTCAAACCGAGAGAGGCTTCGCCCCATCGGGTATCCTATTGTATTCAGATGCGCTTAGTCTTCCTCAGAGGAGAGGTCGAAGCCCAGAGACTGGAGCTTCTCCTTCACCTCATCAAAGGATTTCTTACCAAGGTTACGCACCTTCATCATTTCTTCCTCAGACTTATTGATCAAGTCGTCAACAGTGTTGATGCCAGCACGCTTCAAGCAATTGAAGGAACGTACTGACAAGTCAAGTTCCTCAATGGTCATCTCAAGGATCTTTTCCTTACCCTTGTCGTCCTTTTCTACCAGGACCTCTGTAATACACGCTTCGTCGGAAAGATCAACGAAGAGCTTCAGATGCTCGTTGAGGAGATTGGCTGCCTGTGATAAAGCTTCCTTTGCGGAAATTGTACCATCGGTCCATACTTCCATTGTCAGCTTATCATAGTCGGTGACCTGTCCGAGACGGGTATTCTCTACGGTATAGTTCACCTTCAAAACAGGAGTATAAATGCTGTCTACGGCAATTACATCGATCGGCATATCTACCATCTGCTGCTTGTTGCGCTCCGCAGATACATAGCCTCTGCCCTTATCAATTGTAATCTCCATACGAAGCTTCGCATCCTTGCCCAGTGTTGCAATGTGCATACCGGGATCGAGAATGTTCACTTCGGAATCTGCCTTAATATCGCCGGCTGTGACCTCGCACTCGCCCTCAGCGTCAATCGAAATGGTCTTCGGACCTTCGCCATACAGCTTTGCAGTCAGACCCTTCAGGCTCAGGATGATTTCTGTCACATCCTCTTTTACACCCGGAATTGTGGAAAGCTCGTGATGCACACCGTCAATCTTAACATAGTTGACAGCCACACCGGGAAGTGAGGAGAGAAGAACTCGTCTGAGACTGTTGCCGAGCGTTGTGCCGTAGCCGCGTTCCAGCGGTGCTAAAACGAATTTACCGTACTTTCCGTCAGCTCTCAGTTCTTCGGTAACGATTTCCGGCTTCTCAATCTTTTCAAGCATGTAAACCCTCCTATTTCGCAATTACTTTTGTTCGTTGTTCTAAAGCGTCCGCAAGCAATTACGCATTACTTGGAGTACAGCTCGACAATCAGGTGTGTTTCTGCCTCGTAATCAAGATCCTCCGGACCGGGCATTCTTGTTACCTTTGCAGAGAAAGCGTCCTTGTTGACATCCAGCCACAGCGGAACAGTTCTGCCCTGTGTCTGCTCTACTACATCCTTGAACTTTGTGCTGGTTCTGCTCTTTTCGCATACTGTGATCTCATCGCCCAGAGCAACACGATAGGACGGAATGTCCACTCTCTTGCCGTTTACTGCGAAGTGACCATGTGTTACCAGCTGTCTTGCATCGCGTCTTGTCAGAGCCATGCCCATGCGGTATGCAACGTTGTCCAGTCTGGACTCCAGAACTGTGATCAGGTTGTCACCAGCCTTGCCTTCCATCTTGGAAGCCAGCTCAAAATAGTGACGGAACGGCTTTTCCATTACGCCATAGATGAACTTCAGCTTCTGCTTTTCCTTCAGCTGTGTGCCGTATTCGGAAACCTTCTTGCGGCTGTTAGCGTTCGGATTGCGGTTGGACTGCTTGTTGATGCCCATTACCATCGGGCTGATGCCCAAATATCTGCATCTCTTCAGAATCGGATCCTTATTTACTGCCATATTCTTGTACCTCCAATTAGACGCGGCGTCTCTTAGGCGGACGGCAACCATTGTGCGGAATCGGTGTAACGTCCTTGATCATGCGAACCTCCAGACCTACTGTCTGCAGTGCACGAATTGCAGCCTCACGGCCGCTGCCCGGACCCTTTACATATACTTCTACAGTCTTCAGACCATGTTCCATAGCAGCCTTTGCTGCTGTCTCTGCTGCAGTCTGTGCTGCAAACGGAGTGGACTTTCTGGAACCGCGGAAACCCAGACCGCCGGCACTTGCCCAAGAAATGGCATTGCCCTGTGTATCTGTGATCGTCACAATTGTGTTGTTAAAAGTGGACTGAATATGCACTGCACCGCTTTCGATGTTCTTACGCTCTCTGCGGCGGCGTACAGTCGTTACTTTTTTACCCTTCTGCTGTGCCAAAGTACTCGCCCTCCTTACTTCTTCTTGTTAGCAATTGTCTTAACCGGACCCTTGCGTGTTCTTGCGTTTGTCTTTGTACGCTGACCTCTTACCGGCAGACCCTTTCTGTGGCGAACGCCTCTGTAGCAGCCGATTTCGATCAGTCTCTTGATGTTCAGAGCTACTTCACGACGGAGATCGCCCTCAACAGTCAGGTTAGCATCGATATAGTCACGCAGCTTTGCTACGTCCTCTTCGCTCAGATCCTTTACGCGGGTATCCGGATTTACACCTGTTGCCTCAAGAATCTTAGTTGCTGTCGGACGGCCGATACCGTAGATATAGGTCAGACCGATTTCAACTCTCTTGTCCTTGGGAAGGTCAATACCTGAAATTCTTGCCATTGATGAATTACACCTCCAATGCTGTCGGGATTAACCCTGACGCTGCTTGTGCTTGGGATTCTCACAGATAACCATGATCTTGCCCTTGCGCTTGATGACCTTGCATTTTTCGCAAATGGGTTTTACGGAAGGTCTTACTTTCATTGAAATTACCTCCTTGCAGGTTTTGCAGCTTTCACTGCGCCTTTCTATCCGCCAATTACTTGGCTCTCCATGTGATTCGGCCCTTTGTCAAATCATAGGGTGACATTTCAATCTTCACCTTATCGCCGGGAACGATACGAATGTAGTTCATTCTCAGCTTTCCCGACACATGAGCCAGGATTACGTGCTTGTTCGGCAGCTCTACGCGGAACATTGCGTTCGGCAGGGCTTCCTGCACGATTCCCTCTACTTCAATCAAATCTTCTTTAGACAAATCAAATACCTCCCAATGCTGCATTGCGTTCTCTCAGCCGTCTGCGCAGTGCCTTATCCGTCAGACCTTCCAGTTCCCAGACTGTCTGTGTCAGCCGGATGTGCCTGACATTCTTGCGCTTGGGCTTACTAAGCGTTCTGTGCTTTCCGTCAGCCAGATAGACGAACCTGCCGTCCATTCCGGTGACAATATAGAAATTGTCCTTCTCTTTTCCGGCGGCCGCACAAACCACCATACCCACCTGTAACTCCATCAGTTCGGATCCGTCAGCAGGACGGGACCATCCGGCGTAATGGCTACGGTGTGTTCAAAGTGTGCTGACAGACTGCCGTTTCTGGTGACTACCGTCCAGCCGTCTTTGAGCTGGCGGATGGCATCACCCTTCTGGTTGATCATCGGCTCAATGCAGATGACCATACCTGCCTGCAGGCGCACACCCTGTCTGCCGGGTGTCACATAATTCGGTACTTCCGGGGATTCGTGTACTTCTCTGCCAATTCCATGACCGCAGTACTCCCTGACGATACCGTATCCTCTTGAGGAACAGTATTCCTGTACCGCACCGGATACATCCGCGATCCTTGCATTGACGACTGCCTTTGCAATTCCCGCTTCGAGTGCACCCTTTGTGACATCAAGCAATGCCTGTGCATCCGCAGAGATCTTACCGCAGGCAAAGGTCGCCGCGTTGTCGCCGTGGAATCCATTATAATGTGCTCCCACATCGACGCTGACGATATCGCCGGCTTTGATCTTCCGCTTTGCACTCGGGATACCGTGGATGACTTCATCGTTGATGGAGATGCAGGCACTGCCGGGGAAACCGTACAGTCCCAGAAAGGAGGGATACGCGCCGCATCCTACAATGTAGTCATGCACAATTTTGTCAAGCTCCAGAGTTGTCATGCCGGGCTGAATGGACTGCCCTGCAAGCTGTAAAGCCCTGCCGGCAATCCTTCCGGCTTCTCGCATTTTCATTAGATCTGTCTTAGATTTAATGGTGATACTCATTCGGTTACTGCCCCCACTGCCTTGAGTGTCAGCTTCACCGTATCAGCAACCTCTTCCTGTCCGATGACAGTATCGAGCTTGCCCTGCTTTGCATAGTAGTCCTTGAGCGGTGCAGTCTGCTTGTGGTAAACTGCCAGACGATCCAGAACCGTTTCCGGCTGGTCATCCTTGCGGATGATGGTCTTTTCGCCGCACTTGTCGCATGTACCTTCGACCTTGGAGGGCTTGTACTGGATGTGGTAGGTTGCGCCGCAGCCTTCACATACACGTCTGCCGGATACACGCATCTTGATGGTCTCGTCGTCCACGAAGATCTCCAGTACCTTGTCAATGCGGACACCCATTTCATCGAGTGCCTCTGCCTGCGGTACGGTTCTCGGGAAACCATCGAGGATGAAACCGTTCTTGCAGTCATCTGCTGCAATACGATCCTTGAGGATACCGATGACGATATCATCGGAAACGAGCGCACCGCTTTCCATTGCAGCCTTAGCCTTCAGACCGTATTCAGTACCGTTCTTAACAGCCTCGCGCAGCATGTTGCCCGTAGAGATCTGCGGGATGTTCAGTGCCTCGGAGATGACTTCTGCCTGAGTGCCTTTACCAGCACCGGGCGCACCGAGTAAAATCAAATTCATACTTGCCCCTCCTTATCCTAAGAAGCCCTTGTGATGACGCATCATCATCTGGGATTCCAGAGTACGAACTGTTTCCAGCGCAACGCTTACCACGATCAGGATGGAAGTACCACCCATGGACAGGGACTGCAGCGCAGGATCAAACCATGTCAGAGCGATCGGCAGGATCGCGATAAATCCGAGGAAGATCGCACCCACAAGAGTGATCTTGGAGAGTACGCGCTGGATATAATCGGATGTAGGCTTACCGGGTCTGATGCCGGGAATGCCGCCGTTGTTCTGACGAAGCTGGTTTGCAATTTCAATCGGGTTATACTGCATTGAAACATAGAAGTAGTTGAATGCAATAATGAGGATCAGATACAGGATCGCATAGCCGCCGCTTGTGGTCTTGAAGAAGTTCACAAAGTGGTAGTAAAGCTGTGCGCCGAAGCCGGTTTCACCTTCTACGATCGCATCAACCGGCTTAATGAACAGGCTGATGGTGCTCGGCAGTGACATGAATGCCATTGCGAAGATGATCGGCATAACGCCGGACATGCAAACCTTGATCGGAATGTGAGTGTTCTGACCTCCGAACTGCTTTCTGCCGACAACTCTCTTTGCATACTGGATCGGAATTCTGCGCTCTGCTTCATTCATGAATACGATGAAGCCGATCATCAGAACGAAACCAACTGCAATTGCGAGAGTTACGAAGAAGTACTTCGCCATATCGGTTTTGCACAGGGTAATGAGAGTGCCCACATCTACGGGGAATCTTGCTACGATACCGGCAAACAGGAGCATGGAAACGCCGTTGCCGATACCCTTATCATTGATACGGTTGCCCATCCATACTACGAGGGAAGCACCGGCGGTGAAGCAAGCCACGATAACGATGGCAGCGAACCAGCCCTCTGCGCCCTGTGTGTACGTTACAGCATTCATGCTGTTGCGCATGGTCAGATAGTAAGCAATGGACATGAACAGCGCAAGACCGAGAGCGACATAGGAAGTGATCTTGTTGATCACCTTTCTGCCTTCCTCGCCTTCCTCCTGGAGTCGCTCCAGCGGAGGAAGTGCATAGGTCAGAAGCTGTATGATAATGGATGCATTAATATAGGGTGTAATGGAAAGTGAGAAGAATGTTGCCTTTGCAAGCGCACCGCCTGTGAGGATGTTCATATACTCCAGGAAGTTGCCATCCGTTGCATTGGTGGAGATCCACTCCTGCACACTTGCCATATCCAGAAACGGAACAGTGATGGCACTGCCGATTCTGAACACGATGATCATCATGAGCGTGTACAGAAACTTTTTACGGATTTCCGGTACGCCCCAAGCGTTTTTGAGTGTCTGAAACACGTCAGATCACCTCAGCTTTCCCGCCTGCCTTTTCAATTTTCTCAGCAGCAGTCTTTGTAAACTTTGCAGCCTTTACAGTCAGCTTTGCAGTGAGCTCTCCTTCGCCGAGAATTTTAACGCCGTCGCAAACTTTCTTTACCAGTCCGCTTGCGCAGAGCAGCTCAGCATCTACGACTGTGCCGTCTGTGAACTTGTTCAGGTCAGCAACATTTACAGTTGCATAAGTAGCTCTGAAAATGTTGTTGAAGCCTCTCTTGGGGATTCTTCTTGCAAGAGGCATCTGACCGCCTTCAAAACCGATTCTTACACCGCCGCCGGAACGAGCATTCTGTCCCTTGTGACCTTTGCCTGCGGTCTTGCCGTTACCGGAACCATGACCACGGCCTACGCGCTTGCGTGCCTTTGTGGAATCCAGAGCCGGTACGAGTTCATGAATCTGCATTTACAGCACCTCCTTCTTATGCTTCTTCCACCTTGATGAGGTGAACGATCTTGTGGATCTTGCCGTTTGTTGCAGCATTGTCAGGCTGCACTGTTGTGTTGCCGATCTTCTTCAAGCCAAGTGCATGTGCAGTGGCAATCTGATCCTTCTTGCAGCCGATAAGGCTCTTTACGAGTGTGATTTTCTTTGCCATTGTTCTGCCTCCTTAACCCAGGATTTCCTTGACAGTCTTGCCGCGCTTTGCAGCAACCTCCTCTGCAGTTGTGCAGGAAGTCAGACCGTTAATGGTAGCTCTTACTACATTGCAGGGGTTGTTCGAACGCAGGGACTTTGTTCTGATGTCCTTGATGCCTGCTACCTCGATGACAGCACGAACAGGACCGCCGGCGATTACACCGGTACCGGGAGCAGCCGGACGCATGAGCACTTCGCCTGCGCCGAACTTGCCTACGATTTCATGAGGAATGGTTGTGCCCTTCAGCGGAACCTTAACCATGTTCTTCTTTGCATCCTCGATACCCTTACGGATTGCATCCGGAACTTCACCGGACTTGCCAAGACCGAAGCCTACGGTGCCATTGCC